>JASHRR010001146.1 GCA_030037185.1 Xanthobacteraceae bacterium
GATCGGATTGGATGAGGGGCTGGGGGAATGTGCCTCGGGAAGCCGACTCTTTGTTACCCATATCTAGGGGTTGATTCAGACTTTCGCTCTAATACTTGACTAGTGTTGGGGTCTCTAGCTTTCGGAATTGCGGCAAGGGCGCATATTCAAGATCCCGGCTAGTCTTAGTCTAGCCGTTCTCCGCAAGGCTTGCGACCCTTCCGTGGCATTGCCAGATGGTTGGAAGCCGACAGTCCCTTTAGTCCAGTCCATCCCAACATTAGGAGGGAGTGCCCAAGCCCGATTAATTATCGACATTACCTTTTCAATTCCTATTACCAACCCAAACCACAAAGTTTTCGAATGTCTAGATCACCACGACCGCCTAAATCAGGCAAGCACAGGCCCGCAACATCCGAAACACAAAGACTGTGGACGGCTGTCGGAATCCGAAGTTAAGTGGCGCGGATAGGATTGCGGACGGTCTGCTGCGACCGGCCTGAGACGCGCCGCTTCTTATGTTGTCCGCATAGCACAGTTGTCACGCCCTACTCCTTAGTCATGAGGGCGGATTAAACCTAATCGTTAATCATTAAAGCAGACTGATACTGGCACGCCGTGCGCATGCAGCGTGCATCAGCGCAGATGGCGCAGTGACAACTGCCGGAAATGGCAGCACGGCGCCGATCTAACTGGCAAGTCGAGCTCGGCGCCGTGCCCTCGCACCGTGTCGTGCACGTATGCGCAGCCCTTGTAGCAAAGCTCGCGGACGCCGTCCATGCGCGGGCAAGCTTACGTCTGCAGAAGCGTCGGCCCGGCTGTTCAACTGCGGACGATGTCGCGTTCAGGTGAGGGTCTGCAGCTGCTGCGACCGCGGCCAGATCTATTGCGCCCGGGGCTGCGCGAACGAGACGCGACGCCGGTCCATGCGCGAGGCCGGCAGGCGCTACCAGCAGACCACACGGGGTCGGCTGAACCACGCGGCACGCCAGCGAAGATACCGACAGAAGCGCCTGATGGCGCCACGGATCACAACGGTGCCGGCGCAGAGCGCTGCGCCTGCTGCGTACGCGATGGCGCGTGCGATCCCATCCCGAGATCATGGACAATGCTTGCGACGCGAAGTCCAGCGCGAGACCAAACATGCGAACTGGTGCGCTCGGCTAGTCCGTACCGAACGGTCGGATATATTGCGCCAGAAAAAGAAAGTGACGCATCAGGGTTTTTTGCCATGGCCGACAAATGATTTTGTGCCGGCGGACACGGCGGCGATGCGGCTTTCGCACTGCCATTGGTGTGGCCGTCTCTGCTCGCCCTTTGTCCGCAACGGATTCCTGCGCCGGTAGACCGGCGTAGGACACAAGGAGAGCACATGACCATCCCGCCCGAAGTGGAGGCGCAGATACTGCGTCTTCATCACGTTGAAAAATGGCGCGTCGGCACCATCTCACGCCAGCTGCACGTGCACCACAGCACGGTAACCCGAGTGCTGGCCCAGGCTGGCCTGCCCAGAACCGATACGCTGCAACGCCCCCGCAAGATCGATCCGTACCTGCCACTGATCCTCGAGACCCTGCAGAAGTATCCGAAGCTCAGGGCGAGCCGCCTGTTCGTGATGGTGTGCGAACGCGGCTACAAGGGGAGCCCTGATCACTTCAGGCACCTGATAGCCTGCGTTCGTCCGCGCCCGCCCGCCGAGGCCTTTCTGCGCCTGCACACGCTTAAGGGTGAGGCCAGCCAAGTCGATTGGGCCCACTTCGGGCACCTCACCATCGGCCGTGCCCACCGGCCGTTGATGGCGTTCGTGATGGTGCTGAGCTACTCGCGCCAGATCTTCCTGCGCTTCTTCCTCGACGCGCGGATGGAGAATTTTCTGCGCGGCCATGCGGCGGCATTCAGTGCCTGGAATGGTTTGAGCCGAGTCCTCTTGTATGACAATCTTCGCAGTGCCGTGCTGGAGCGTCACGGCGATGCGATCCGCTTCCATCCGACGCTGCTCACGTTCGCCGCCCATTATCGCTTCGAACCGCGTCCCGTCGCAGTGGGCCGCGGAAATGAAAAAGGTAGAGTCGAACGCGCGATTCGTTTTGCGCGGGATAGCTTCTTCGCCGCGCGCCGGTTCAGCGATCTCGACGACCTCAATCGCCAGGCCGACGAATGGTGCAACGGCATCGCTGCCGATCGCCGGTGCCCGGAAAACAGAGACGTCACGGTCCGCGAAGCGTTCGCCGAGGAGGCGCCCCATCTGCTGCCGTTGCCGGCCAGCGCCTATCCTTTGAGCGAGCGTGTCGCCGTCAAGGTCGGTAAGACGCCCTATGTCCGCTTCGACCTCAATGATTACAGCGTCCCTCATACCAAGGTGCAGCGCCTTCTCACCGTTCTCGCCGATCCCGATACCGTGCGCATCGTCGACGGCACCGAGGTGCTCGCCTGTCATCCCCGCAGCTACGACAAGGGCGCTCAGATCGAGGACCCAGCTCATCTGCAGGCGCTGGTCGACGAGAAGCACGCCGCCCGCCGCGACCGCGGCGTCGATCGTGTTGCAGCGGCGGTGCCGGCAGCTCAGGACCTGCTGCAGCGCGCAGCGGCGCGCGGTGACAATCTCGGTGCCATCACCGCCGAACTGCTACGACTGCTCGATCGCTATGGTGCCGCCGAACTCGACGCTGCGATCAGGGAAGCGCTCGAGCGCGGCGTGCCGCACCCCAACGCCGTACGCCTGTCGCTCGAACGACGCCGCGAGCAGCGAAATGAGCCGCCGCCTGTCGCCGTCGACCTGCCGAATCATGTCAAGACCCGCGACGCTGCCGTGAAGCCGCATCGCCTCGAAACCTATGACCAGCTCAGGGACCAGACCAACAAGGATGGGACCGATGCGTAACCTCGAAGCTCTGCACGCACGGGCCAAGGCCCTCCGTCTACACGGGCTCCTCGCGCACTGGACCGACGCCGGCGCCGCCGAATGGGTCGAACACCTCATCGACTGGGAGGAGCAGGAGCGCGGACGGCGCAGCCTCGAACGCCGGCTCAAGGACGCTCATATCGGACGCTTCAAGCAAGCCTGCGACTTCGACTGGTCGTGGCCCAAACGCTGCGACCGTGCAGCCTTCGAAGCCCTGATGACGCTCGACTTCCTCAGCGACGCCACCAACGTCGTTCTGCTCGGACCAAACGGAATCGGCAAAACGACGCTTGCTCGTAACATCGCCTATCAGGCGGTCATCCACGGTCACACTGTGCTGTTCACCACCGCCGGTCAGATGCTCGGTGATCTCGCCGCTCTCGATAGCGATTCCGCCTTGCGCAGCCGCTTGCGCCACTACGCACGCCCCGACCTGCTCGCCGTCGACGAAATCGGCTATTTGTCTTATTCGAACCGCCACGCCGACCTGCTGTTCCAGCTTGTCAGTCGCCGCTACGAAAGCAAGAGCACCATCATCACTACCAACAAGTCATTTGGCGAATGGCAGGGGGTCTTCCCAAACGCCGCCTGCGTCGTCTCCCTGGTCGACCGCCTCATCCACAACGCTGAGATCCTCGCCTTCGAAGGGGAATCCTACCGCCTCAAGGAAGCCCACGAGCGAAACGAGCAGCGCGCCCGCAAACGCAGGACGAAGTCATGACCAGGAGGAAGCTGCCCCACCCCCGCCTGACGTCCACCGTCCCGTTGCAGATCCCGACATGGTGGACACCCAAGCAGGCCCTCGCCGTCCTCGAAATGGTCGATGACCTGCGAGACACAATCTGGCGATGCTACGAATTGCAGTTGCTCACTGAATACCGCAACCAACTCAAACAAGCCGCCGACGATTGCACAGAACAAGACCCGGACGACGATCCGCCCTTCTGAACTTCAGGAATATTCCATCGAGCAGGGGGACTCCTCGCGGTCTCTCCCTCTCACGTTCATCGTATTTTCCTCGCCGAGGATCCGTCATGAAGCCCTTGCCGACCCTGCGCGCCGCGCAGCTCGCCGCCGCTCCACCCTCTGCGCACAATTGGCTGATCGAAGGTCTGTGGGGCGCTGAGGCGGTTGGAATCATCGGAGGAGAGCCCAAGACCTGCAAGTCGTTCCTTGCGCTCGATCTTGCCGTCGCCGTCGCCTCCGGTACCTGTTGCCTGCGCCGCTTTCCCGTCCCCCAACGCGGCCCCGTGCTGCTGTTCGCCGCCGAGGATGACGTACACGTCGTGCGATCACGCCTCGAGGGTATTGCCGCCGGCGCCGGCGTCGTCTTCGAACACCTCGATATCCACATCATCACCGTGCCTGCGTTGCGGCTCGATCGCCACGAGGATCGGCTGGCGCTGGCCGCCACCGTTGCTCTGCTGCTGCCGATGCTGCTTGTGCTCGACCCCTTCGTGCGTCTGCACGGCATCGACGAAAACGTCGCAGGCGAGGTCGCTCCGATTCTCGCCTATTTGCGTACCTTGCAGCGTACCTACCACACCGCCGTGGCGCTCGTACATCATGCCCGCAAGGGCGCCGCCCACGAGCGCGGCGGGCAGGCCCTGCGCGGCTCGTCCGAATTCCACGCGTGGGGTGACACAAATTTGTTGCTCCGTCGCATGGGAAGACAACTGCAGCTCAGCATCGAGCATCGCGCCGCGCCGGGTAGAGACTGGTTCCCGGTCGTACTCAGGGAGCATCCTCCGGCGCTTGCTTTAGAGGTCATGGATCAACAGCCGGCTTCCGCGCCCCAGCCGTCCTGCCAGGAACGTATCGAACAGGTTCTCGCCAATGCGGGTGCACCCCTCACGCAAAAGGCTCTCCGCGATATGGTGCGCATGCGCACCGGCGACGTCGGTCAGGCTCTGGCCACGCTCATTGCGGAGGGCCGCGTCGTCAAATCCGCCGCCGGATATCAGCCAGGCCCCTCACGGTGATAGTTTCCCTTCCCTTCCTATAGGGTCGTGGGGAAACGGAAACCGGAAACAGCACCGTAGTCACCCGCGAATTCCGCAGCGACGCCGTCTGGTGCGGCCCCACGCTCGCCAGATGGCGGCCAGGCATAAAGCGGCATTCGACAACGGCAGCCCAAAACTCAGGGATGGGGATGCTCGTCAAGCCCCAAAGCCCGCAGGGTCGCCGAAGGCGAGGGCTTTACGAGCAACCCCATCCCTGAGACCATAAAGAGTTCGTCGCCTGCCTGTCGCCACCACATTCTCCCATTTAGACGCGGATTAACGAAGCCGCTAACATGAAGCCATTCATCGCGCGTGATCGTACCCGGAATCGCATCGAGCAGAGACTGAATCTCGTTGATCTTCTCAGCCGTACAAGGCGGCGGTTCGTCATCGTTGATGCCCGCCATCATCGAGGATGCGATTGGCGGTAGGTCAGTCGTCTCTTTACGGACTTCGCGCTTTGTCCCCCTACTGGTTTCTCTCATTGACTTTCCGCTCCCTCCGGCAAGGATTTTCTCAAGCAACCAATTTGGCCATTCTGCGATGTCATCTTTGTTGAGCACAGAAAAGCCGGAGAGCTCCCAATCTACGTGGTAACCGCCTTCGCCGCGGACATCGAC
>JASHRR010001147.1 GCA_030037185.1 Xanthobacteraceae bacterium
GGTCGAAGCCGCGCCGATCATGTACGTGGCGCAGCTGATGGGCGCCACAACCGAACAGGCGATCCGGCTCTTGATCTTGCTGATGGTGCTGACGTGCGACCCGCTCGCGCTCGCTCTGACTGCCGCAGCGAGCCGGCCGAAGGAGAAGTGACTGACAAATCGGCCGGCGCATTCGGAGCGGTTCCTCTGATCGCATCACTCACATTTGAGCCTACGTCCGTGCCAACTCACGGGTTTAGATTTGCCCATCAGCTGAGCGGATCGATTCGGGAGCTTGCGGACTCTCGGCGGCGATTGTGCGCCAAGGCATCTTTCGGGCACCAGTACGGACCGCTATCCTCGAGCTGAACGTCCATCTGGGAGGCTCGAGCGATGCGCGATTTTGAAGATCATTGCTGGAAGGACATTGTCGATCAGGACATCATCGAGATCTATGAGCCCTATCGTCGTGAGGTTCGGGTCGGCAGCCGTCCCGCGGTGCTGGCGATCGATCTCTACAATAAGGTCTATCAGGGCGGTAATCGTCCGGTTCGCGACGTCAACCGGCGCTATTCGGGCTCCTGCGGGGAGTATGCGTGGAGAGCGCTCGAACCGACCAGGCAGCTCTTTGCCGCCGCGCGGGCGGCCGGGACCCCGGTGATCTATACCACCCGCCATGCTGACACCGGGGACGTGCATTCAACCCATCGCAGAAAACAACGCGAGCCTGAGGAGCTTTACGGCATCAAAGAAGAGCTTGCGCCGATGCCGGGCGATCTCGTGGTCTACAAGGAGCGCGCTTCGGCCTTCTTCGGCACCCCGCTGATCGCACATCTGCGCCAGCTGGGCGTGGAGAGCCTGGTCATCTGCGGCGAAAGCACCTCGGGCTGCGTTCGTGCGAGCACGGTCGACGCCTACTCTTACGCATTCCACTGCGTCGTCGTCGAGGAATGCACCTTCGATCGGTCACCGCTAAGCCACAAGGTCAATCTCTTCGATCTGCATCATAAATACGCCGACGTGATGCACGTCGAAGACGTGATCGAGCATTTCGAAAGTCTGTCGCAAGGCAGAAACGCCGCCTGAGTCGCCGTCTCGCCTGTAGTTCCGATGGGACGGCATCGCCTGTTTGCCGCGTACCGGCGCTGGGCGCGAGCATTCGCGCCTTCTTGCCGCCCCTCTCCGACCCTCCCGCAGGCAGCCGAGAGGCAAACGTGGCTGGCCCGGACAAGCCGGCCATGACTTCACACAAATGATTCAATATTATCAGAACGCACCTCACTCATCCGGGGAAGCGCCATGGATCTCATCGCCGACCGCGGTCGACGTGTCTCGATTGAGGAACTTAACACCACCCGGCTGCTCGCCCATGCGCGGCGCCAGGCGGATCAGCGCAATCTGGACGGCGTGCTGATCGTCGACGTGGACAGTCACCATTATGAGAACGAGTGCTACGACGAGTTTCTTCCCTTCATCGAAAACGACGTATTGCGGCAGCTTGTGCTTGCCGGCCGCGCCAAGGGCCGCCAGACCCTGATGCCCACGCAGGTCAGTTTTCAGGACATGGGCGGGCGCATCACGCGCTATCCGATGCGCGCATCCGAAAAGACCGACGCCGGCAACCTGCGCGACGTCGAGCTCGGCCATCGCTGGATGGATGCGATGAGCGTCGATTATGCCTGTCTGTTTCCGACCATGCTCCTCGCTATCGGCCTGCATCCGTCGACCGAGATGGAGGTCGAGCTGTGTTGGGCCTACAACCGCTGGATCACCGAAAAGGCCTTGCCGGCTTCGGGCGGCCGCTTCTATGCGATGCTCTGCCTGCCATTCTCGGAGCCAGATGAGGCGCTGCGCCACGTGGAGACCTTCGGAGACCGCGGCGGGGTGACCGGCTTCATGATCACTTCAGTACGCAGCCTGCCGGTGCACCACAATGCCTGCATCAAAGTCTATCGCGCCATCGAAGAACGCGGGCTTGCGCTCTGCTTCCACTCGGCCATCAATATCGGCGAGCCGGTGTTCAAGAGCCTCAACCGCTTCGCCTCGGTGCATGCGCTCGGCTTTCCGTTCTATAACATGATTCACCTGACCAACTGGGTCACTAACGGGCTAGGCGAACGGTTCCCGAAGCTGCCGGTGATCTGGATCGAAGGCGGGCTCGCCTGGATCGCGTTCCTGATGCAGCGGCTTGATCACGAATACATGCTGCGCGCGTCTGAATATCCGCTCCTGAAGAAAAAGCCGAGCGACTACATGCGGGAGATGTACTATGCATCGCAGCCGCTTGAGCGCGTCGACGAGGCCGCATTGCAATGCACCTTCCGCATGATCAATGCGGAAACCCAGTTGCTCTATGCCTCGGACTATCCACACTGGGACTTCGACCTGCCGAGCACGATCTGGGACCTGCCGTTCCTGTCCGAGCGGGCAAAGCACAATATCCTTGGCGGCACCGCGGCGCGGTTGTTCAAGCTGCCGCCGCGCAACGAGACGCAACGTCAGAATCTCAGGAAGTTCGCCAACCTCGTGGACTGATCTTGTAGGGGATTAGCTAAAGCGTAATCCGCCAACCGGCGGGCAACGGGCGGATTTTTACTATTGGGCCACCAAAGACCGGACCCGGTTGCTATTGCGCCCCACGCAGCCGGGGCACGCCGCGGTGGCAAGTGGGTGTTCATGCTGATCGATCGCCGGCACGTTGCAATTGGCGTTACGGTAACTGCCATGCTTTCGGCCGCCGCGGCCGTCTCCGGCGAGGCCGGCGTCGCTGTCGAGGCGTTCTACGGCAGCCGCCAAGTCAATCTCATCGTCGGCTACGGACCGGGCGGCGGTTACGATCTTACGGCACGGCTCGTGGCGCGTCATATCGGGCGGTTCATTCCGGGCCACCCGTCGGTCGTGGTGCAGAATATGGTGGGCGCCGGTAGCCTGCGGGCAGCCAACTACCTGTACGAGGCCGCGCCGAAGGATGGCGCCACCTTTGGCGTATTCGGCAGCGACATTGCGATGATCGGGCTCGTCGGCGCCAACACGGCGGTACAGTTCGACGCGCGCAGGTTCACGTGGCTGGGCTCGTCGTCGAGCTTCGGTAACGACGCCTATGTGCTGGTCGTTCGCGCCGACGCCAAGTCGCCGTCGATTGCTCAGGCGCGGCGCCCGGGTGCCGCACCGCTCGTGCTCGGAGGCACCGGCGAAGGCGCGCGCGACGCCGACGTGCCGAAGATACTGCGCGACGCGCTCGGCCTCAACGTCAAACAAGTACTCGGGTATCCGGATTCGCCATCGATTCTGCTTGCGGTCGAGCGCGGTGAGCTCGAAGGGCGCACCTTCGATTTCTCCTCTGTCCGGACCATGCGGCCCGAATGGCTCAAGCCGAACAGCGGGTTCAACATTCTTCTCCAGTTCGCGCGCGTGACGCGGCACCCGGAACTGCCCGATGTTCCGACCGCACGCGAGCTCGCGCTCGATGACAATGCGCGAGCGCTGATCGCGTTTTCGGAAACGCCTTTGCTGACCATGGCCCGCCCGTTCGCCGCGCCGCCCGGCGTGCCCCGCGAACGCGCCCAAGCTTTGCAGGCGGCGTTTCTCGCCGTCCACCGCGACCCGCGCTTCCTGCAAGAAGCCGAAAGGCTCGGGATCGACATCAGTCCGGTCGACTCCAATCAGCTCCTTCGCAGCATCGAGCAATTGGCAGAGGCGCCGCCGCAAGTATTCGCCTACATGAAAGAATTGCTCGCGCGGCATTGAGGCGCTCGTCCGCGCCGATCATTGATACGGGCAGGGCGATGCGCTATGAGTGCGGCCGCGCGTCCGCACGGGCGCGCGATCAGCCCTCTCGGTTGAGGTCTCGCGGCCCAGAGTTTCGGCACGCCCCCTCCCTGTCCTCCTCGCATGCAGGGAAGGATGGGGAGGGGCAGCCCTGGCGGACCAACGCCAGAGGCCGCGAGTTCAGCGGCGAGAAACCGTCAAAAGGGGATTTCATGTCTGTGAAGCGTCATCTGGGAAGTCTAGCTGCGGCCACCGGTTTAGTCCTGGCGGCCTTCGGCGTGGGCGGCGTTGCGAATGCAGCCGATCCGTTCACGCTCACCTCGGCAACCTTCAAGGACGGCACCATGATGCCGAAAAAGATTGCCAACAAGAGCCCGCAGAATCCGAATTGCGTTGGCGACAACGTGTCGCCTCAGCTGTCGTGGTCAGGCGTGCCCGATGGCACCAAGAGCTTCGCCTTGACCATGGTCGATCCCGAAGGCCGCGGCGGCCTCGGCGTGTTCCACTGGGTGGCATATGGCATTCCGGCCAACGTGACGTCGTTTGCCGAAGGCGAAGTCAGCAAGGAGTCCCCGAAGTATGTCGGCGGCAAGAGCACCCAGGGCGTGGGCTACTTCTCGGGACCGTGCACGCCACCCGGCTCGCCGCACCATTACACATACATGGTGATCGCCACCGATCTCGATTCCAAGGAACTGCCGCCCGGGCTGACATTGCCCGAGCTGCAGGCCAAGCTCGCCGGCCACACCAAGGGCGCGGCCGGTCTCGTGGGCCTTTTCGTGAAACCGCAGTAAGCGGACAGCATGGTTTCATGACCCGGTCCCGGGAAAACCCCGGGATCGGGTTTTTGCAGGTCCGTGTGCTTGAGCGGGATACGGCGCCAAACAGCGAACCGTGAAGGCAAGTTTGGTGGTGATAGCGCGTCTGAGGCTGCTATAAAGCCTGTCACAGCGGCGATTCAGTACGGCGACACGGCTTGCGGCTCGGCTTGGTTGAAATGTCCGGCCGCGCAACGTCGTCATGGCTAGGAGTGTAGCTCAATTGGCCAGAGCACCGGTCTCAACGGTGAGGTCCACCTTGGCTAGCTCCCTCGGGGGTTGTGTGGAACTTGACCTGCCCGTCTGCGAATGCCTTGGAGCGGAACGT
>JASHRR010001148.1 GCA_030037185.1 Xanthobacteraceae bacterium
CCGGTGAGCCCAGTCAAAATTGGCCAAAGTCAAGCTAAGTATCTAAGTATCTAAGCAGATTCGAGACTTACAGCGGTTCGCCTTGCCTCGCCTCTCTCAAAAAACCGCTGCCGTCTTGATGGGATGCCTCGGAACAGGTGCGTGGCTGGGCCTGGGCGGCCGCACGAATTATCAACGGCCACACGCGACGATGACGATTTGCCTGATGCCACGGTGGTGAACGTTGCGGAAAAGTCGGGACATGATCCCGCCAGGCGTGGTGTCCTTGTGTGTCTGGATCGCGCTGGGGTGCAGCGCCTGCCCTCACACCAGGGCAACGCGCGCCTTGCCGTCGGTACTGATGCACATGCACCACGCACTGATCGCGGCTGAACACCATGACATAGCGATTTCACCCCGCAATGCTCGAAATGAAAGTCGCAGCGCTCGACAATGAGCGATCATATCCTGACGGTCGTAATGCCCCCGGAGCCTCAGACGGTCAGATCGCAGCGCGCATCGCCGGTGCGGCGAATTTCGACTGAGACCGCCTCTGGCCGATATCCCGTTTGATGAGTCCGCTTCTGAGGGAATCTATGCGCATTTTCTGAAGAGATATCCAGCTCGGTTGGACAGACGGTCACGCAGCATACGACATCGCGGCTGAGCTCAGGCAAGACGACACCGATACGAGGCAGCTATCATAGGGCGCAGGAGTCAAGTTAAGATAACCTGCGGTTGAGCTTGTTTCAATCGCGCCGATAGTCGCTCGCAAACGCGCGTGGCTTGAATGACACGCCGGGACAAGTTTTATGATGCTACGGAAGGTAGAATATAGTATATACTTTCATCTTCAATCGTGTCTAAGCTTGACAATCCAGTATAAATGATTTTTATTCTAAAAATATTGCGCATAAGGCGTCTCCTTCACTTTGCGGCGTCCAGGTAAGTCTCCTGTCTCAAGCAACCTGGCGCCGCTTTTCTTTTGCAAGGTCTGATTGTCGTACTTGAGGCATGAGAAGAGAGCGTCTGACAATCACGGCATCCTCACGGCGAAGCTGAAGAGCCACAATGGGATGGGACTCTATTATCCCGTTCCTTTTAGACGCCAAATTATCTCACCGGTTTTTTCTGCTAGTGTTTGGTGATTCGCTTCTCGCTTCAGTGGAGTAATCGCCATGAAACAAGATCAGACGATAGCAGCAACGCTGACGGCCGCCCTGATCCAAGCACATTTCAATCTTGTGCATAAGAATGGCGGGGATACCGTCCAAGGTGCAGTTGATTTGTACTACGAATGCCTCGATAAACTTAGGAAGAGAAGACCTAAGTTACAAGCAAGAGAGGCCAATGCTATATCAGTATAATAAACGATAAACTCCGGAAGGTTATTTTCCTTGCGGGGTTTATATGCCGAGCTTATCTTTTAGAGATTTAACAGAATTTGAATTGATATACGCTCGCATTCTCAGATCATTAGCGGTCCCGATGCGATTTTGAGCGCGATATGCGCGACAAAAATCCATGTGTCGTTCAGCCGAGAAATCCTTAAGCAGACGCTGCTCGGGCAAGGACTTCCCGCCGGCTGGGAACGGCGCCGCCGACCATGAAATACCGCTCACGCCGCCGTCGAGACCCGCTGCTTCGATGAGCGGCTTCGATGAGCGGCTTCGACGCGGCCCAGGACCACAGCGGGCTCCCCCGAGGGGTAACTCCGCCGTACGGCTGATCTTTGGCTCAATTCTAGTCATTGTAGACGGGAACCGATTTCCCCGGCATCAGATCCGGCAGATGCGCGCGCATCTGCCTGATAATCCGGCGTGCCGGGAACATAGCGGTTCTCCAGATCGCCGACGGCCTGCCCTTGCGTCATGCGCAGGGGCATCACGATGGTGCCGTCGTTCTCCATCGACGCCGATCCGATCTGCTGCTTGGGCGCCTCGGCCATGATCACCGGCGGGGATCGCCCAGCTATTTAGCTATTCGGCATGGCTCTCGGCATAGGCCTCGTCGCGACCGATCCGCTCGTTTTCCTGTAGTGGTCGGCCAACGAACCCTTCCACTCATCCTGGTCATAAGCGGTCTTGAAGTCCGCCTGGTCGGAGGCTCCGCTGTCATTATGGCCTTCCTGCCGCTACACCTATCGCGCAAATAGCACTGTAAGCCCTGGTTGGTTGGCACGAAACGTATGGCACCCGTCGTCCTCTCGGCTGGGTGCCGTTTAATCACCAAGCCTGCAATTGCGCGACGGCGCTTTCGTCTTTCGCCACGGACGTCGCCGATTGCTGGAAGGCGCCAAGATCGGCCGCGGCTCCTTCTCGACGAAGCTTGTGCGGTAATTTGGGTTCATTGCCGTTGGCAATGTTAGCCCATCGAAACTCGCTCGTACCAACATGGCAAAGAGCGTTCTCGATGCCGGGTGGTCGGACTTGAGGACCATGCTGACGTGGAAATCGCGATTGCGCGGCTGGGGCATGTGTCTTGAAGTTCCTGAGCATCTGACTACCCGGACCTGTTCGGAGAGCGGTTGTCTGCCGCCTTCGAGGAGGTATCGCAGGCTTGTGAATAAGAGACTGGACTTGCGACGATCGCGGTGCGGTTCCTGATCGTGACGTAAACGCTGCAAGGAACATTCTCCGCCTGGGGCTCCAGGCGCTTGTTGAAGGAACCCTACGGCTGCGGCAGGGGTAGAAACCCCGGGCTTTAGCCGTGGGGAGTAGTCGCCGGGTCTGGTGCGGTTACCCCCATACCAGACGAGACGAAATCGGAGTTATTGCTGACCCGACAGGGATTGAACCTGTGACCTCCCGGTGGTGAATTGGTGGCGGTAATCATAGCGACCGCAGATTTCGAGGACACATCTACCGCACCCGCAGTCGATCTTGAGCGTGATGGCCGTAAATCTCGCCAATGACGGCCTCGGAGGTGCCCTGCACGCCGGCCACGTCGAAGATCGAAACGCCCCGCTGCAAGAGCCGCGTTGCGCATGTCGCTGCTTGAGACTGGATGCCCTGAGAACGCCCACAGGCGACCGTCAGCCGCGGCTAGTCCGGTCTGCGTGCGCGCACCACGTGATGGTCTGCGAAGCGCGGCTTCCAGCAAGCCACCCGGATCACGCTCCCCAAATCTCACCGCCGCAATAATTGGTGTGGCGATGCGTCCCCGCGCCACGTCGGGCTCGCCGGTGTGTTGGAGTTTTTCAAAGGCGGCGTCCAGAACCTTGCTCAGCTCCGTAATTGCCCTCGGGTCTGAAAACCCCGGCTTGCCATCGAGACTTCCCCATCCCCACAGTCGAGCCCCGGCCTGTCATAGATAGGTCACAAAATTGGGAGGATATCAGGTAAATCCTGTCAAAAATGTCAATTTATGCTAACGTATGGTTGTCGGTTGCCCGATACATGTCGGAAAACGACCCAGCAAGCGCCTTGGGGTTGCCCCCTTTTTGTTTTGGATAGCGCCGGGGCGTGAATTTCGCCAACCACGGTGGATGGGGTTAGCGATGAACACTGACACCAATCGTGCTGATGATCCTGATCCGGACGACCTCGACGGTCTTGCCGCCAGCCTGGATCACTTGAGGCTATGGTGCGAGTTAGAGGGGCCCGGCGACAGTTCCGCCGGGTAATTACCGTCAGCGCACCGCGCGCCAACTAAACCAACAGGGGCCGGCACTTGCCGGCCCTTTATTGTGCTTACGCGATGCGCTGGTCCGCAATTGGCCGCCTGCGATGCGGCGTTGGCCGTGAGTTCGCCGAGAAGCTTCTTGTGCGCCGCCACGCGCGCGGCGAACAACATGCCGCGACACCGGCAACCGCGATTGTCATGGGCGCCTGGCGCCGACTCTATTGTCGTCGCAAAAGTGAGGCCGCAAACGTCATTTCATGGTTCGCCCGCGCGCTGACGTGCCAAAATCCTGACACAAGAGGACGGGTGGTTGAATACCGTCAGTGCAGAAGCTTAAGCCTCGCCCGTAACGGGAAGCAGCAAGGAACCGCAAGCCTACGGTCGATTATCTCCCAGCGGTTTGGTTCGCTGCTGCGCGGACTGATGCGCCGGAACCGAAGCTTGCCGGCCTCGAAAGCACGCGCGATCGTCAGCGGCACATCCGCCAGACGCATCAGGTCGAGCACACTCATTGCGGTTCCTTCAGAATTCGAATCCCCGGCGTCACGCGGCGAGTAGAGCATCGCCTGCACAAGATGCGCCGGCAAAGCTGACAATTCCTTTGCGTCGAACGCCAGCCGCCAATATTCCACTGCAACAGTAGCAACAGTTTTGGCTTGCGAAAAATCCCGTCCGCGTTTCAGCGGTTCCCTGTCGTCTCGTCGCGAGACCCAATTATTTCGCCGAACCGTAAAACTTCGATCCACCTTCTTGAGAAGACCGATCACACCTTCTGCCCTTGCATCCACCAAGGCCACTCGCAGTCGACGGCGGACATCCCGACATCCGTCGTCTCTGTCAGGCCGGATTCAAAGAAAATGCTAGCCGCAGCCTCGTGAGCGAACAGAGCATGTGATCCAACCACGAACAAATGCCGACCCAGCAGACCTGCCGAATCGAGCTTACGCAGAATGCGTGCCGAAAGCTTCGGAACACGTCCAAGGCCCAACGCCAGATTAACACGGGCCCTTTCACCAAGACGGAGGTTGAGCGTTTCAAGCCGAGACTGCAAGCCAAACCGATGATCGTCATAGTTGGTCTTTATGCGCTCCATTTCTGGGCCTCGCGGCCCGAGAGAGCGTTTTGCGCGATAGAGATATTCAACACCGTTGACGCTATGCCACCGCATTGCATAGCAGTCCAAATGAGCCTACGCAGAGCCGGCTGGAAATTCGGCGAACTGGTTTGCTTCACGGGCACTGCAACACGCTTGGGCAGGCAACGGACCGCTCCGAGCATTTCTGACAAGGCGCCGGCGATCTGCGCTGTGGGCGTATCGAAGGCGAGGACGCGATCACCACAGAGATGCAGAACGGTTTCGAGCCACGTCGCCAGATCCTCGCTCTTGCGAGTTGCCCCCTAAGCGTTGACGAGCTGCGCGAGATCGAGCGGCACCCTGGCTGAGCAGGCGATCGACATCACGCCAGCGGAACCGCTGTCCGCCAGTGACCCAACAACATCAGAGACTTAGCTCAGTAACCGCGCCGTACCCACGCGGGTACCCGCGCAATGCCACTTGGGGCCAGTGTCGCTGGCGAAGCCCAGGGGGCTTGTTTTTGGCGGGGCGAGCGCCGGTCGCGGGGCGACCCCTCCCACTCTGCGGCGAAAAAAATCAGGAAAAATCGGTGGGCGAAAAAATCGGAAAAACTGGAGGCAGCATTATAACATTGTTCGAATTGGTCCGCGCCCCCGCCGCGCCGAACTCGAAGCTGCCCAGCCTGAGTGGGGTATCTCGGAGAAGCGCATCTGGGCAATCATGTCGCTCTCGGCCAAGGCCGTCGAGGGCGACCCGGGTGCACGCGCCGGGCGAGAGGCCGTACGGAAGCTTTTCGCCCGGGCGGGTTATCAAAAGTCATAGGGCGCCCTGGAGACAGCGTCTCGGCCCATGTCACAGGTTGCGTCCCCGAGCACCTTTGCTTGTTGAGCGATTCGCAACGTCCGGATGGTCGGGACCGAGCGCTTTCCGGCAGACGATCCTGCGATCCAAGGTTTCGTGAACGCGTTCGCCGGCTTTTAGGACAAGTCAGGGAAGGCGCTTCGGACGCCTTTCTTTTTGCTGGCGGCGACGATCCGAGTGCCTGTGAACCAGTCAACTCATCCCCGCGACCAAACAGCAGTTACCCCGTGTTTAGTTCGACATCGTAGCTTCGTTATTTCATGCTCGCACCGGCTTTGCGGACGAGAACACCATGATCGTATGGATACCCATCGCTACCAATGAGAAACAGGTACCGTCCTGGGCGAAGCCATATCTGCCCGACTATTCCGCAGCCGTTATTGGCACTTCCGTGGTCCTGCGGCTGTATGGCGGCGGCGGACAAGCGCCTCTTCGAGGGTTCATTGGCGGTATTCCATTCGCGTTGACGACGATCCCTTTCCACACCCGGGAAGAAGCCCAAGCGTGGGTCGAGGCGAACCGCGTCGATCTCGATTACGACCTCAAGCCCCCCGCGTCGGAGGCGTGACGGTTCCTTCTGCCATCATGACGTCGTCATGCCAGATGCCACCGACAAAGGCAGCCTCGCGCCCTCTTCCCTCAACGACAAACCCGCATTTCTGATACGCGCCGATGGCCCCAAATTGTAGTCCACCACTCGCAGGGAGACTCGATGCAGCTTGAGAACATTGAAACGCAACCCCAAGACCAGAGCAATAATTCGCTGCTGAGGCCCTTTCCAAGCTGAGTGCTGTCGTCGATCCCCGATTGCTAAACTGGCCCGCTTATCCTTCAGATCAACGTGATCGAGCCTGATGTGGCCGATCAGGGTACCCGCCTCTATGATCCAGGCAGGATCTTGGTCAAGGAATCGCCCCACCCATCGCCTTGCTACCTCTTCGGTCATCTGGCGCAAATCGCCACGATTACCTCCATACATCCGATATATCTCGGCGTCGGTTCCGAGCTTGAGGCGGGCCGCGAAATCCTCTTCGCAGGGTCGGCGCAGCGTGACCCGCTCACCGGAAGGCTAGCATTGCTCATACCGGACAAGCTATCCGTTCCTATTGGCCGCCGGCAATACACCTCCCTGGTGGACGGGACAGCACCTCTTGGCCCAAAGCTGCGATCCGGAAAGCGATGAAATACTGTCAATCTGCAACAGCACGATCATGAAATTCGCTGGCAAGGATACCCATGATTATCTCGTCATACCGTTCGCCGGCTACGAAATGGGCTTCGCGCGCACGCCCCTCAACGAGAAAGCCGCATGCGAGATAGCAGCGTATAGCGCGCGTGTTGTGAGAAGCGACGCGTAAGCCGACACGGTGCAATTGGAGAGAACCGAAGGCATACTGCAAGACGAGGCGGACTGTCTCCCGCCCAAGTCCTAATCCGAGTTTCGCGGTGTCATACAAGGAAATTGCGAGTTCGGCTCGTGCGGCGAGGCGATCTAGGGCATTTGCCCTCAAATGCACATCGCCAAGAAATCGGCCCTCGTGCTCGATGACCCAGCTATGCGGCTCCTTTGCAATTGCGTCCATCCATTGCTCTACAGTCCTCACCGTCAGCGTCGATAAAGCTGGGATCGTCTCGCGAGCATCCGGGTCAACTCCGAACAAATGCACAATCGCCGGGTCAAATCCAAGAGCGAGACGGTCAGCCACATCCCTCGGTTCAGGATTTCGCAACAGCACAGCCATGCCTGTCAAAATTGGCTTAGTGGTCATCAAGGTGGCTCTTTAAAAACGTCAGAATGGAACAGGCCCCTTAATAGTAGTAGGTTGGGCTCTTGAACTCTCCTGTTGTGCCCGACTCCGAAATAGGCGACCCTTGGTCGCTTAGGTCCGTTCGTTAGGCCGCAGTCGTGGCGCTCGAAATGGCGCGAATGACCAGAGCGGAATATCTCAGTATCGATAAAGGGGCTTGCTTGACTTTCGGCCCGCACCCGATGAAGACTTCAGTCTGGCCGTCGCGAAGCATAGGGCCGCCTTCGTTCTCAGGGCGGGTGGAAGTCCCCACCGGCGGTAATTGCGCGAAATCGCAAGAGCCCGCGAGCGCCTGCCGCCCTAAATCGGCAGGTTCAGCAGACTCGGTGCAAACTCGGAGGCCGACGGTAACAGTGCGAATGGAAGAGAGCGGGACAAGCCTAGCGATGATCCGCTTCGGCGGCCCATTGGAGCGTGCCCGTACGTCCTGATTCTGGTCTCAACTTTTCAGGACAACCATGAATCAGACCTCGCTACACTCTCCTACTTCTTCGCGCGACATCGCTCCACGGGGTGGACGGATCGCCTTCATCCAATCGTGTTCGCCCAAGGACATCCATGCGGACCGCGTTTGTCGTGCGGCTTCGGCGGCTTGGTCGACCCCAAGCATTTGATCGACTTTTTCGAAGTCCCTGGCGCGTTCGAAATCCCGCTGCAAGCCAAACTACTCGCCCGAACGAGTCGCTACGTTGCAATCGTTGCCGCGGGTTTTGTAGTAGATGGCGGGATCACCATGAATTTGTATCCAACGCGGTAATCAGCGCATTTGATGCGCGTACAATTGGAAACCGAGGTGCCAATCATCTTCGCCGTGTTGACGCCGCGGCGTTTTCACGGGCATGAGGAACACAAACGGTTTTTTCTCAACCATTTCGTCATGAAAGGCACCGAGGCGGCAACGGCCTGCTCAATGACCATCGTAAATATCGATGGCTCGTACCTGCCGACTTGCGCGTCCACAAAGTAGGTCGGGCAGCTCGGGTACTTCGGACGTGCCGCTCATGTTATCGGCACAGCCGTTCGTGACCCAGAGCTGCCGTCGTCTGCTTGCCAAGAACGCTTGATGACCATATGCTGTCGACCGCACCGACGATCAGATGATACCGTATGTTGCGCGAGATGGTGTCGCAGCTGCCTGAGTGCGCTTCTCGGCCCTTCGGTGGATTAATGAGTCTTCCAGACTGGACCATCGCCAACCCAGAAAGCGCCGGCCTTTGCAGCGAGCCGCTTCGCGATCTGGTCCAGTGGCTCGACGGCTTCGGTCAGACCAACATCCACAGTGTTCTTGTCGTGCGGCACGGCAAGCTGTCATTCGAGCACTATCGCGCTGGCGAAGACGAGTGTTGGGGAGAGCCGCTCGGCAACGTCGCTCACGGACCCGACAGCAAGCATGATCTTCGGTCGGTGACGAAGAGCGTGATTTCATTGCTGTTAGGCATCGCGCTGGATCGCAAGCTGATCAGGGATATTGACGAATCTGTTATCAATTGGTTTCCGCAGTATTCCGATCTGCGCACCCCGGAGAAAGAGCGCATTACGTTGCGTCATCTGTTGACGATGTCCGCGGGCCTGGAATGGAACGAAAACGTTCCTTTCACCGATCCGAAGAATAGCGCAATGCGTATGCTTTCTTCTGCCGATCGATGTCGGTACGCGCTCGAACAACGCGTTGTGGCGCCTGGGGGACAAATCTGGAATTACAACAGTGGCGGTACTTTGCTTCTGGAGGCTATCATTGCTAACGCGGCTGGCGGGGCACTCGATGACGTCGCGCGCGAATTCCTGCTCGAGCCCCTCGGTATCACCGACTTCGAATGGACGAGGAATTTAAAGAGCGGCGTTCTCGAATGGGGCGGCCTGCGACTGCGCTCGCGGGACCTCGCAAAGATCGGCCAGCTCGTTTTGAATGACGGAAATTGGAATGGTCGCCAGATCGTTTCACGGAAATGGGTGAAGGAATCCACCGCAGCCCATATCGGTATTGCAGACCTCACATATTTCTACGGATATCAATGGTGGCTCGGACGTTCCCTGGTGAAGGGAGGCGAGGTGCCGTGGATTTGTGCAATGGGTCATG
>JASHRR010001149.1 GCA_030037185.1 Xanthobacteraceae bacterium
GTTTCTTTCAGGCCCGCCTCATGGCGACATTGCTTTACCATCGAGAATAAGAGTTATCGAGTTAATCACGCGCGGCGTGGCACTGATCCGCCTTGCGCTGCCTCAGTCGCCTCCTCGGTAGCGCAGGCCGGGCGGCCGGGTTTGCTCCATGGTGCATCCTGCAACGTCGCGGTTCGAGGCCCGAGCCCGCGATTATAGACGCCTGGACGAGCTTGTGGCCGAGCTGACGTACGATGGGAACCAGCATGACGAGACGCCGCCCCGGCGCCGGGCGCTCGATAACTTCCGGTAACGCTCATTCCTGGAGTAAATCACGCCGATAATCGCCTGACGGATAATTTCAAGATTTCGGCCACCTAGAGCATTCGCGCTGGGTCGAGGTCAGATCACTGAGACTACCTGACCGAGTGATTGCCGAGCAAGAAGCGGAGTGCGCACCACCGCGGCGCACCAATAAAGGACAAGGATCCCAGTACCGAGGATGAGGGCGGGAGGGAACGATAGATGGCGCGGCGGAAAAAAGTCACCGCGAGCAGGCTAGAAAATCAAATTGCGCAGCTCCAAGCATCGGGCAACCTTGCCGATAACACGCAGCTCGATTTGATGCTGGAAAATATGAGGGACGAGAGCTATTCGCCCAAGATCAGGTTCGAGGCGGCCAAAGCGGCGCTGCCGTCATCAGCCGAAGGACGAAATTTCTAGCGCCGCCGCCTAGACGCCCTGCCGCGGCCGCTGAGAGGCTTTCCCGCTGAATGACGTCATTATGATCGCGGTAATGCGTTTGAGCTGTCACATGTTTCAATCCTGCAATCAAGCGCTGACAAAAGCCGTCCGCACCGCCAGCGTGGAGCCGCACGCAAGTCGGCAGCACATTTATTTCGCGGATTTCATGTGAAGGCCGCGCAGCGTGGTCCGGTTGCGGATATAAACCTGCCGCACTCACGCGGTCGGCGAGGCTCTTGATGACCCGAAGGCGACAACTCCGTTCCCCACGGATCAAGGTAACGTCATTCGGCGTCCACACCACGTCGTCGAGAGCACAGCGCGTCAACACCTTCACGACGGCGGCCACACAATGCGCAAAGGGGGCGACCACAAGCGTCGCCCCCACCCAAGGCAGTGCAGAGGATGTTGAAGCCTGACAAAAGAAGTATCGTTGTCGCAGTTGTTGGCACGCCCAATTCCCTCGCCGCGAACCCGTCGCCGCCGGGACCACCCGCATCGGGTGCCCCGCGGACCCCGGCTCCTGAACCGCAGCAGTCTGCAGCGCCGGCTCCGGTACCGCGGCAGTCTGGAGCGCCGGCTCCAGCTCCTGAACTGCAGCAGTCTGCGGAACCGGCTCCAGCTCCGGTACCGCAGGGATTGGGTTCGGCGACAACGCCTGCTCCAGTACCAGGATCGTCCGCTGCGCCTTTCGTGGGGTCAAAACTGTAATCCGCGGGAGTAGCTTGCAGCATTGTCGCCGTACTACCGCCGTGCTGCCCTTTGGGGGATAAGCTGGTATCCCCCGCGCGAGATTGGTAGCGAAGTTGCCAAGCGTTCATGCGATTCGCGGCGAGCCCGATGCGTCGCGCGAGGGACATCTGATGTTGCGCCGCGCCGCATACCTACTCTTCATGTTGGCTGTTCTTTTCGGCAGCTTCTTTGTCACTCTAACTGAGCCTCAAGTACCCAAGGCGCTGGATAACCACTCCGACGCAGAGCGCCTTGCAGCCTATCCAATATCCGACCTTTCTGGTCTAACAAAATTAGCACAAGACGCGAAACTGACACTTTCGCGACGGCTTTTAGGGTGGGTTGACGCCATTTACAGAACTGACGACCGAGCCGCCAATCGGCGCGAGGTCGCAGCGCTGATTCGCGCGATGCGGGCTCTGGCCTGCGCTACGAAGGAGGCGAGCTGAGGCAACTTTATTTTTCCCAACATTCTTAGCGTTGTTAGCGTTCTCGACCGTGAAATCTGGGGCCGCCTCAAGTCTATGGCGCTTTTCTATAAAGCGTGCATGGGTGCATAACATCCTCTCCGCTGAGCTCCGGGAAGGGCGGAGACTTCTTTCGAGATACCGGACCCGCAGGGGCCACCGGGTCCGCCCGGACCGCCGCCGATCTCGAATGGCGTGGAGGGCGTCCCGCTGAAACTAGTTATCTCCGTGCTTGGAACCCGCTATGATGTTAGCGTGGGCGACGTATTGAGACCGATAATGCGTGTCGCAGCCTGCCTCCACGGTGAGCGGCATTGAGCGGGCGTACGATCACAGAGCTGCCCCTGAGCTATCTTCGCATAGCCGTTGCGCTATTGGCGTTCGTGATCGGCGCGCTCTCCGATGTCCTATTGATCAGGAATGGGTTTTCGCTCAGTGGGCCGACGCTGCTTGACACATACCCAGCCATTTGGGCCGCTTGGCTCGCGGCTGTTCTTGTGTCCTCATTCCTGCTGGAATTCGCGTATTCGCATTCGCGTAGCAGACATGCGGATCTTGTCCCAACTGCTCGCGAGTTCATCTGCTCCAGCGACCTTCTGATCCCGCCGGCGATTTTGCTGGGGATGGTCGTCATACACACCACCTTGCTACTTCGCGACGTGATTGTTGATCCGACCTCGCATAATCTCTGGCCGTTCGAATATCTGTTCTGGGGATTTGCTATTGTAGTTCCGGCCTTTATCGGCTCCATATTGGCGCGTCTAATGCTCCATCGAGCCTGGCTGTGACTGGATGTCCGCGTACGGAGCGCAGCAAGGAGCGGCCGGCCACGGCTCAGCTCGCTCCGATGCTCCCTTCCCCACGCAACAGCCCCGCCAGTCTTCACCCTGCCCGTACTCAGCGCGTGAATTCTGCTGTAGTCGTGGCAGCGCCAGTGAAAGCCGCGGGATTAGGTTCGATAACCAGACATTCTGATTACTTATCCGCCCTTCCGGCTTGCCCTACGAGCGGTGGCCTTCTGAACGGTTTCGAGGGCAATACTTTGGGCGCGTTCCAGCGCCAGCTTGATCACATGATCGAGCGTCTTGCGGTTAGGAGGTAGATGCTGCCGAGGCGGACGCCATCGTCAGCGCCTCGGCGCCGACTTCGGAAGCTCTGCGCTCCCAGTCCGCCCCGAAATACTGGTAATTTGCTGTCTCCTTGTAGACGGCCTCGCGACGCGCCGTGAACGCTGTCACGATGGCGGGAACGTTCTTGATCGCTTTCACGGCGGCGGCCGTCGTCGGCCCGAAGATGCCGTCACTCTCGACGCCGAGCGCCACCTGGAGGATACGGGTCGCCTCTTCCTGCCCCTGGTTCACGGCCGAATCGAAAAACTGCAGATCAAGTCCGGGCGACAAGCCGGGGCACTCCGGCAACCAGTAATTGGCGTGGTAGATGGCATAACCTTCCGCCTGGGTGATGAGCTTCACGTCCTGCGTCGGCAAGCCGTGGAGCTTGCGCCAGGCGTCGTATTCGTCCTGCGTGATGCCACCCATCGTGGCGCCTCCGGGATCATGGGGGTCGTCGCTGAAGTTCTCCGGATCGCTCCAGTTGGTCGGATCGACGTCCTCCTGCGCCAGCGTGAATGGCAGGCAGACGATGAAGCGGTCGGGCGATGTTGTGATCTTAGGGGCTGTTGCTTTCGCCATTTCTCAAGGCTCCCTCGGAGGCGATAGGCCTTTTCTTTACGTAGGAACTCCCGGCGCCTCATTCGATCACCTCGTCGGCGAGGGCAAGCAGTTGCGGCGGAATGGTAAGGCCGAGGCGCCTTGGCGGTCTTCAAGTTGATGGCGAACTCGAACCGGGTCCGTTGAACGACCGGCAAGTCGGCGGGCTTAGTGCCCTTGAGGACTTGACCCGTATAAAGGCCGATCTGACGATACACATCGGCAAGGTTGGCTCCATAGCTCATCAGCCCATCGGCAACGGCGGATACACGCGAAAAGAAATTGCCGGGATCGCGTGGGAAGCTGCCCCGACTATGAGTCGATCGCGGCGATTGCCGCCGAACAACGGATCGGCCGTTAGTGTGAACGCGGATACGCGTTGCGTAACGAGCGTCGCGAAAAAGCGGTCGATGTCCCGCTCGTTGCTGGCCTGGAAGACGATGAGGTTCAGCCCGAGGGAGCGGGCGGCCGCCAGCAACTCGTCAGCGTCGGATTGCGCATTCGGATTGATCGGGTTCAGCAGCGCCGCGATGGTGGTGGCGTCGGGAAGGAGGTCGTGCTGCGAGCCGCTTTGGTCCGAGTTCGTTGGTGACGGCGCTCACGCCCGTCACATTGCCGCCCGGACGGCTGAAACTGGCGACGAGGCCAAGCTTGACAGGATCGCCGCCGATGGCAAACACAATCGGTATCGTAGCGGTCGCGTTCTTGGCCGCACGTACGGCCAACGTAATCACCGCCACGCGGCCGCTCACCAAGTCGGCCGCGAGCGCAGGCAGTCGATCGATTTGACCCTCCGTCGCCCGGTACTCGACCGCCACGTTCCGGCTCGACATAGCCAATTTCGGCAAGGCCTTGGCGAAAGGCCGGGATATACTCGCGCGCCGCGTCGAGCATTGTCCCATCGCTGAGATAGCCGATAACTGGCACCGCCGCCTGCTGCCCCCCCACCGCCCTTGGCCAAGCCAGTCTGTTCCACGAAGTCGATGGTGTCCTTGCGGCCGTCGCTCGCAAACATCACCATGGGCGGTGCGCTCGATACACTGTTGAAAAACGAGTACGGCGCTAGATTGATTTCGCCCTTCGCGCTCATCGAGGTGATCCAACCGATCGGCCGCGGCCCGACAATGGCGTTGTAGGGGTCATGCGGTAGTCCATGGTTCCGCTTTTGCGGTTTCGTAGAACATTCGGTTGGAGCGCAACGGTGGCGTGCGAGGTTTGGGGTGGGAACGCTGTGAGGAATCATTCACCGCGGATAGCTTGGGGTCAAGCGGGGCCTGATAACCGCTTTGGGTCATCGGCGGCCAATCAGACTCCGTGACTGGCACGTCCGAAGTTACGTCAACTGCGGATGTGCCAAGACGGAAGGGTCGCCACTCCGGCTTCGGGCCAGGAAGAGACATTTGGAAAAGTCACGCAACTCGCGCGACCAGGATCAATTCCCTCCCGCGGGCCGGCGCGGAGTCGGCGACATCACCGTACTCGGCCTCGACCCCTAGGCCACCCCTAGGCCGCACCGCTGAGCAGATGATGCAGTCCCCAGCGATAAGTCCAGCGTTCGCATCACCATGGTCCGTACTCGATGTTCTCGTGCCAGACTAGTTTACATTGCAAACTAGTTGGTGTAAAAGAACACATGAGCAAGCTGGCGCGAGAGCGCCCGGACGAGGTGGGCCATGGCGGACAACGGAGCGGAGCGCCTTCACGCGCTCGATGCGGTCAGGGGATTTGCGATGATCGGGGGCATCTTTCTCCACGCGTCGGGATCATTCCTTCCGACGCCTTCGGGCATGCCCAGCTGGATCGTCATGGACAGTCAGCGCAGCGTGGCCCTCGCCGTCCTCTTCCACGTGTTACACATCTTCCGGATGACGATGTTCTTCCTTATTGCCGGCTATTTCGCGCACCTCACCTTCCACCGTCGCGGCGCGCGCGTCTTCATCGCGAATCGCCTGAAGCGTATTGCGCTGCCGTTGGTGACCGGCTGGCCGTTCGTCTTCGCCGCCGTCTTCACGGTAACGATCTGGGGCGCCAGGGTCATGGCGCACGGCAGGCCCCTTCCGCCCTGGCCACCCTACCGGTTCCCAGCGTTTCCTTGGACCCATCTCTGGTTCCTCTACGTGTTGCTGCTCCTCTACGCGGCGACGCTGACCGTGCGCGGTCTCGTGGCGCTCCTCGACCGTGGCGGGCAACTTCGTCGATCGATCGATGCGCTGGCGGACGCAATTGTGAGAAGCGGGCTGGCACCGGTGGTTCTAGCGACACCGGGCATTGCCTCGCTCTACTACGCACCGATCTGGCACGCGTGGTCGGGAATCCCCACGCCCGACTCGTCGCTTGTGCCGAACGTGCCGGCCGCGACAGCGTTTGGCGTTGCCTTCGGATTCGGCTGGCTGGCGCAGCGCGGGCCCGCTCTTCTAGAAATCTGGTGCCGGTGCTGGCTGGTGAACATCGTGCTCGCGGTCCTCTTCACGGCCGCGGACCTTCGTCTTAGCGGACTGGTGCCGGTTATCGTCCCGGCCACGCCAGGAATGGAGAAGATTCTCGAGGCCGCCTGCTATATGCTCGCGTCGTGGACCTGGACATTCGGGCTGATCGGGATGGCGTTACGCTTCCTGTCGAACTTCAGCCCCGCGCGCCGCTACATCGCCGATGC
>JASHRR010001150.1 GCA_030037185.1 Xanthobacteraceae bacterium
CCACCCGCAGGAACATGGCCTTCTCCCGAAACCTGTCCCTGTCAAAACCAACATGAGAATCAGCGAATTGCAAACGAAAATAACGCAACTTCAGATAAATCTCTGTCCCTACGTTTTTGAGAAAATCAAGGACCGACTCAAAGAAAATCAGTCATTTCGCGTTGCTCAATCGCTGCAATAAGGGAAACATCGGCTAGCGTGCGATGGGGGGGCCCAGCCTTGCCCTGTGGGACGCCCAGGCGAAAAAGGGGTCCACCAACCTGAGCGGACGAAACGGGCCTCGCTCTTTGGGCGACTACCCCGCCTTGCCCGCTGCAACGATTTCAAACGTGTAAGTAAAGCCGGCTGCCCGATGAGGTCGGTCACGGTTAATTGCCAAGCGGAAGAGCTACGCGAAAACCAAGATGATGATAGTGCGACGTTGCCCTCGTCGGCCACCGCGTTGCCGACCTCAGCTTTGTGTAGGGTGCCGCCCAACCGCCGCCGCGCATAACGCCTACCTCACAGCCGCCGGGACGCGAAAATGCGGATCCATCGGTGGGCCTCTCGGAGGCATTCGGCGTCCAGCAGTCCTCGACCCATTCCCAGGCGTTGCCGTGCATATCGAAAAGTCCCCACGGATTGGGCTTGAGGCTCCCAACCGGAATGGGGCCATGCGCGACCGTGTCACTGCGGCAACCGCCGCGCCATTCGAATGCGGAGCCGAGATCAGCGAACCTCGCGTACCCGCAGAGCGCAGTTTCGTCATCGCCAAAACTGTACGTGGTGCTTGTACCTGCCCGGGCGGCATATTCCCATTCAGTCTCGGTCGGCAACCGATAGGGTTTGCTGGTTCTGCGACCCAGCCACGCGACATAGGCATGTGCCTCGTGCCAGCTGATGCAGACCACCGGCTGTGATCCGGAAACTTCGAAACCAGGCTGGCGAAATGAGGCCTCCGGCGGACCCCAGGGAGAGCGGCCGCTGCCGTCGAATCGGACGATCATTTGACAGGCGTCACCGACAGCCATTCCAGTTTCGGTAGCAAACGCGGAGAACTGGTCTACCGTCACCTCGAATTTACCGATCGCAATCCGCTTGGGGATGACCACGCGTCGCGGGAGTCCCTCCGCGACCTGACGCCCGGGTTCGCCTTTGAGCGAGCCCATCATGAACTCTCCCACGGGCAGCGCGACCATTTCTGGACAATCAGCGCAGTCCTTAAAGTTAGGGCGCACCGCAGACGCGCTCCCGACGAGCCTGACGGAGCCCGTGTTTGCCACCAGAGCCGCCAAGCGGCCGACTAGAAATAACGACGCGGCAGATAAAAGAACGGCCGCAACCGCGCCCCAAATGTGCATTTTAGATGCCGCAATGGTCCGCGGGGCGCGCGATCGCGGGTGGGGGGCTGGCCCAAGCTCCTCGGGCATGGGTGCTGCCGATTCGCCCCAGGGTGGCGACGGCTGCTCCGACACCACAGTATCTAGCAAATAGCCGCGGCGAGACACTGTCTTGATCAGGCGGCGGTCTTCGTCGCCGAGTTTCTGGCGCAGTTCCCGGATGCACTGAACAATCGAATCATCGCAAACGGCGACACCGGGCCACACGGCCTCGAAAAGCGCTTGCTTAGATACTAGCCGCCCGGCGTTTTCCGCGAGGTAGTATAGCACCTCGAATGTCTTGGGCCGCAGGTCGATCTCCCGATTGCTGTCGCGCAAACACCCGCGCGCTAAATCGAGCGCAAAGCGGTCAAACCGCAAAACCCGATGGATGATTTGCTCCATTTCAGCGCTCCAGCGAGGGCTATCGTCGGTTGATCGGTAATTTTTAGGCGAAAAATCGTTCTCATATCACCGCTCTCTCGCGACTAGGACGGCGCGCCGTCCTACGCATCTACAGCAGTCAAAAGCCACGGACACCTCGGCCGCCCTGTGAACCGACATGCAGGGTGTCCGCGGTCTATAGGCCACCGATCGCAGGTTCGTGGCGAAAACAGTGCCTCCGGTTCGATTCGAGGAGCAAAATTATGATTCAGCTCGTACGCTCGGGGCGATTTTTTCGCAATACGTTGAAATCTCCTGCCGCAGATATAGCGCTTTTGTGCGTCTTCGCCGCAGCCGTTCCTTCTGTTACGTTGGGGCAAGACAGCGCCCATGATCCTGCCAACTACGCGTGGCAGGCGGGTGCCGTCAGTCAGGCGCAAAGGATGCGGGCTTTTGTCGATCCAGATAGCGGTCAACAATCGACCCCACCCGTTATTCCTCAATTCGAAATCGATTTCGACTCCTCTGGGATTCTTGCGACAGCTCAGCCGGGCGGTTCAACCCAGACGTCGCAGAACGCCTTTTTCGCAAATCTCGGTACCAACAACCGCACGTGCTTTAGTTGCCATCAGCCACAAACCGGCTGGACCATCAGTGCGGCGAGTGTGCAGGCGCGCTTTTATGCCAGCTATGGCAACGATCCGATATTCCGGCTGGTCGACGGGGCCACGTGCCCGAACGCCGATGTTTCTAGCATCGACGCGAAGCGACACGCGTACAGCTTGTTACTGAGCAAGGGACTAATTCGGATCGGACTGTCGGTCCCGGCTACCGCAGAGTATCGAATCGTGTCCGTCGCCGATCCTTACGGATGCAACACCAATCCGGTCACCGGCCTTACCAACTTCGGCCCTAGCGGTCCGACGACCGGTACCGTGTCGATCTATCGCCGGCCGCTGCCGTCAACCAATTTGGGATTTCTCACTACCATCATGTGGGACGGTCGCGAGCCTACCCTTGCGCAACAATCGATCGATGCCACACTTATCCATGCCCAGGCCAATGGCGGCCCCACCACCGCGCAACAGCAGCAGATCGTCAATTTTGAATCGGGTATCTTCACTGCGCAGGTTTTCGACAACAAGGCGAAAGACCTCACCGCCGCCGGCGCGAAAGGCGGCCCCATTGCGCTAGGGAATCTGCTCCCCGGATTTTTCGTCGGCATCAATGACCCCCTTGGAGGGAATCCGAAGGGCTTGCCGTTCACGTCGCAAATTTTTGATCTGTACAAAGCTTGGAATAGCATTGACGGATACGGGGACGTGAATGCGTCTCGCGAGGCGGTGACGCGCGGCGAGGCCCTGTTCAACAGCACGCCCATCACCATCACGGGTGTGGCGGGGATCAACGACTTGCCCGGTCTGACGACCGTTTCCGGATTTTGCGGAACCTGTCATGACACGCCAGATGTCGGCAATCATTCGGTCAAGCTGCCTATTAATATCGGCATCGCCAACGGCGGCGTTAACAACAACAATCCCAGCCTAGACATTGCCGATCTACCGGTCTTCGCCCTGTCATGCGTGTCAGGGCCAAATGCCGGCAAGACCTACACCGTCACCGATCCGGGCCGGGCGTTGATTTCCGGCAAATGTGCCGATATCGGCAAGGTGAAGGGACCGATTCTGCGCGGGTTGGCGGGGCGGGCGCCGTATTTCCACAATGGCTCTGCGGCATCGCTTCTGGACGTAGTGAACTTCTACAATCTGCGTTTCGATATCGGCCTCACCGCCGCGCAAATGCGCGACTTGGCAGCGTTCCTGCAAACCCTATAGCGGCGAAAGATCGATGAGAGGGCGCGCCTTTGGGCCTCCTCGTTTCAATCGGAACCGGTGGTCGCCATCACTCGGCGCGCCCATCCTCATTCCCGGCGATACTCCCCCGGCTATGCCGAGGGAATGTGCTGTCGCGCTGCACAGTCAGCGGCAGCAATGGTCAACAACGGCTGTGCCGATAACATGAGCGGTACGTCCGAAGTGCCACAGCTAGCCAACCGCCGTGTGGACCGGCGTTACTCGTGACACAGGGCCCGCCTCTGCCGACTTTGCCTCATTGGCAGCACCGAGCGTACTCCCTTGCTGCGACTCTCTGGACTGCCGACAGAACCGCGATCCGCCAGCAACTCGCAGATGGGCCAGAACCGCCGTTAGCAACTTGCAAGGGCCGTGTGGGCGAAATCCGCTGGACGCAGCGGTTTATAAATGAGGTTAGGCCCGGCCCTAGTCTTTACTTAGTACTGCTGCCAGCACGTGACGATTGAAAATGACCAACGGCAGCCGCCCATGAATCGCGTCAGCGTAGAGTCCAGCCGTAACAACCGCCACAAGATCGAGCGCTGGTACAGCAAATATGCGCTGTTCGCCATGACCCATTGCACAAATCCACGGCACCTCGCCTCCCTTCACCAGGGAACGTCCGAGCCACCATTGATATCCGTAGAAATATGTGAGGTCTGCAATACCGATATGGACTGCCGTGGATTCTTTCACCCATTTCTGTGAAACGATCTGGCGACCATTCCAATTTCCGCCATTCAAAACGAGCTGGCCGATCTTTGCGAGGTCCCGCGAGCACAATCGCAGGCCGCCCCATTCGAGAATGCCGCTCTTCAAATTCCTCGTCCATTCAAAGTCGGTGATACCGAGGGGCTCGAGCAGGAATTCGCGCGACGTCATCGAGTGCCCCGCCAGCCGCGCCAGCAATGATAGCCTCTAGAAGCAAAGTACCGCCACTGTTGTAGTTCCAGATTTCTCCCTCAGGCGCCACAACGGGCTGTTCGAGCACGTACCGACATCGATCGGCAGAAGAAAGCATACGCATTGCGCTATTCTTTGGATCGGAGAAAGGAACGTATTCGTTCCATTCGAGACCCGCCGACATCGTCAACAGATGGCGCAACGTAATGCGCTCTTTCTCCGGGGTGCTAGGTCGCCGATTTGGGCTCATTCCGCCCTGATCCCGAACTCCCTGATGAGCGGCTACCATTTCTCGGTACCGCGGTGCGAAATTCGCAATGGCGCGCGAGACCCTTTGCAAACGGGCGTACTGCGCTCTCGGGTCAAAGCCCGAACACCATGAGGATAACGTTCTGGCCGAGAGCTTCCGCTTCCGGGAACGAACCCTCCGCGCGCCAGCTGGCCCGGCCGCCGAGAGTCAGCGCGATGTATTGCTTGCCGTTCACCGCATAGGTCATCGGATTGCCGGTGAAGGCCGTACCGGTGTCGAAGCTCCACAGCTCCTTCATGGTGTCCTTATCGTAGGCGTGGATGCGGCCCATGATATCGCCCATGAAGAGGAGCCCGCCATCGGTGCCGAGCACACCGGAATAGGCGGGATAATATGAGTCAAGCTTCTTCACCGTATCGCCGGTGCGCACGTCGATGCCACCCAACAGCCCATGGCTAACCTTGCAGTTCGGATTGAGCACGCTGCGCTCGATCGGTTCGACCGCGCTCTCCAGGGTGTGCTGGCCGCAATAGATTTCCCGGAATCCGGTGCCGATGAGCTGCTTTGCCGGATCGGCAGCCCTTGAATTGAAATAATTGGCCTCGCCGATCATAGCATTGAAGTAAGTGATGCCGCGTGACGGATCGTAGTTGTTCGGCATCAGCGTCGGCATGCCGTAATGCGCCGGTCGCACATCGATTGCCTTCTTGCCATAGCGGACCGCCTTGCCGGCATAGTCCTGCACGGTCTGACCGGGCTGATAGTCGATCGGCCGGCCGGTCTTTTGATCAAGCCCGGCGGTCCAGTTCACGGTCGTGTAGGGGCGACCGCGGATGAACTGGCCATTGGTGCGATCGATCTCGTAATAAAAGCCATTGCGGTTGGTCTGGCCCAGCACCTTGCGGGTTTCGCCATTGATGTTCACGTCGTAGAGCTGAGTGATGGCGACCGCGTCATAATCCCAACCCTCGTTGGGCACTGTCTGGAAGTACCAGCTGAGCTTTCCGGTATCGACATCGAGCGCGATGATCGAGTCGGTGTAAAGGTTGTCACCCGGGCGCCCTTGCGGGTCGAACATGTGCACCGGATTTGCCGTACCGAAATAAGCGAGGTTAGTCTCCGGATCGTAGGACGGCTCGGTCCAGATGCCGCCGCCACCGGTCGGGATGGTACGCGGATCGGCCCAGGTCTCGGAGCCTGGCTGGCCAGGGTCGGGCACCACCAGGAAGCGCCACAACAGCTTGCCGGTGTCGGCCGTGTAGGCCGCCACGTAGCCGCGGCCGTTCTCGCCGCGATTGGACTGGCCGATTAGAATTTTGTCCTTTACGGCGAGCGGCGCCGCCGAGTGCCCCTGGTTGGGCAGCACTTCGGCGGCTGTGGTGTTGATGTCGAACACCGCCTCGCCGGAATTCTTATCGAGGGCGACAAGGCGCGCGACCGACGTGTCGCTGGCGGTGTTGAAATACATGTTGTTGCCGAGGAGCGCGACGCTGTGGGCGCTCTTGCCGCCGCCCTGCACCTTGGCGTCATACTTCCAGACCAGCTTCGGCGTCTCGTCCCTCACGTCGAACTTCCAGTATTGGTGCCACTGGTTGCCGACATACATGAAGCCGTCTTCGACGAGCGGCGTGAAATACTGGGTGGCCCGGTTGGGACGGTTGGGATCGCCGAGCGAGGCCATGAATTTGACCTTGAGATTGGCGACATTGTCTCGGCTGATGAGCTTGAGCGCCGAATTGTTCCAATTGCTGTAGTTGCCCATGCGCATCAGCCAGTTCTGCGGTTCGACGGCAGCGTTGAGCAGGCGCTGATAGGTGGTTTCCGCGGCTGGCGCCGAGCAACACAGCGCCAGCGTGGTGCCCGCGACAAAACCGGCAAGGACAAACCGCTCGGTGCGACGTGTGCGTGCCCTCATATGCGCCCTCCCAATGTTTTCCGGTTGTGGCCCAGAGCTGCCGACTTGGATGGAGGCGCAAGGTCGGCAGCTTTCTGGGGTACACCGGACGTGCTGCCAACGTAGTCCAAGGGCAGCCGTTGACGCAAACCGGAAGTTCGACGGTCACTGGCAGCTTGGGTAAGATGTTATCAGCTTTGCGAGCTGGCGAAAGGGACCACGCGGACGTTTTTGTTGCAGCGCATGAGTCTGTTGATGGCCCGCCTCTGCCCACTTGCGCGGCGCACGAAAGTCGTCAGCTATCCGAGGTAACTGCGGACGTGTCAGACGAGCGACCAGCAAGGCCGTTGGTGTGACCCTGAGGGGACTCTATCTGCATGCTCGGGACGAGCATGGCAATGTGACCCCGTCGGAGGTGCTACAGGCGGCGCAAATATAGGAGGCGGCTGACCTCATCGCCATTGGCGTCCCCGTCGTCGATCTCCCCAGCGGGTACGTAGCCTGCTGCCTGAGCGACGCGTTGGGAAGCGACGTTGTCCGCGTCTATGTGCGCCTCAAGCTGGGCGATCCCCTCGACCTCGCGCGCGGCGTCGCTAAGAAGCCGCAGGCCACGCGCGGCATAGCCCATGCCTCGGAATGGCGAATAGACCCAGTAGGAGACGTTCCCGCACTCCGGCGTGATCCGACGCAGTTCCGCGCCGCCAGCGAGCGGGGCGTGGCGAGCGCGGATGGCGTAGACGAACATGGGTCCACCTGCTGCACGCGCTTGCGCCCACTGGAGCATGACACTTCTGGCATGCTCCAGCGTTCCCTTGCGATGGAGCGGTCGGTCAAAGCGGCGGATCATCTCGAAATCCTCGCCTGACCAATGCCCTTCAGCGTCTTCGAGGCGCGGACTATCAAGGAGAGTCACGCCGTCCGTCAGCGTCTCCGGCAGCCTTATTGGATAGTCGCGCCAGTTCTCCACGCCACGGCTCCTAGCCGACCGCAATCTTGAGTAATAAGGAACGTTCTCCTTGCTGGAGTCGCCAGTCCACCCCCCGGACGTTGGCAAGCCCGCTCTTAGGGCTAGGTGCCGACGTCCGGTCTCTCGACTCGCTGCTGCTGCTCAGACCGCTCGAACTTCGGCAAGCCGCTTGATTGCGTACTCGTCGTCCCAGCAGACGGCGGCTTCCCATGCGGCCGACGCTTGCGCGGCGATGTCATGCGCGCCGTCGTGGAGACCGGCGGCGTTGTGGGGCAGCACCAGGTCGAGGTCGGGGACGTCGACGCGCGACTCGTCCCAGTCGATCAGCGCGACCCGATTCGCGGTCATGCGGACGTTGCCAGGGTTGTTGGGGTTGCCGTGGACGACGCATGTCTGACGTCCGATGAGCCGCGCCCACGCTGCTCGGCATCGAGCAACGCCCTCAGGCGGCATTGCGCCGAGGTCGATCCTCGTCCCGGTCTCGGCGCGCAGGAGGTCGGTCGACGATCGCCAACCTGGGCGCTGCGGCCAGCCCTGCGTCAACCGATGCAGCCGGCGGAGCGTGTCGGCCACGCGACGCCAGTCGGCCTCCGTCTCGGGCGGTCCGCCCTCCACGTATGTCATCACCACCAGACCATCCGCGAACAGCCGACCGTCCGTCGTTGGGATCGGCACCGGCACGGTCAGACCTTCACGATCGAGGTGTTGGAGGAGCTCTGTCTCCCACGCGAGATCAGCGTCGCTCCTGGCACCGAGACGACCGACCGCGAGGTGCCCGTGGAGACGCACGCTCCACACGTCGTTGGCGACTCCGCCAGCGAGCGGTTCGATTCGAGCTACGTCTTCACCCCACTGCCCGAGTACCTCCCATCCCACTTGCGACATCTTCGCTAGTTCCGAACATCGCTCGCGCGAATCGCACTTCGCAAATCGCGAGCGACCAGAATCACGGTCATCGTCACACGTCAAGACCCTTGGTCGCCACTACACGGTGAAACAGGCACTTTCTGGTGCCCAACTCCTTGTTCCGGTCGTGCGCCGAACAACGACCGAGAGATTGATGATTTCCTAGATGCTAGCTCTCCAGCGACTTGATCGCGGTCTCCACCCGCGGCCGGCGCACCAATTGGTCGGGGCAGCACCAGAATGCCCTGATGCGGCGGGCGGCCGCAATACTTTGTTCGCAGCGGGGGCCCGACCACCAGCGCGCTGCCGACGGCGGCACAGCCGCTTACGAATACGAAAGCTTGGATAACATGTCTCTTATTGGCCGTGTGACACGAGTAACGCCGGTCCAAACGGCGGTGCGTAACTGTACTAGAGATGAAGGAGGGCCCTTCGAGTTCGGCAATCAGGTGCTGATCTCAAGCCACCGCAAGCTGCTGTGGTCAAAAAGCCATGGTGGTGAGCGTTGCGGAAAAGTCGGGACATGATCCCGTCAGGCAAGGTCGAGAGAGGCGAGCGTAAGCAAACCGCTGATGACGTGTCGAAAAGAGATTAGGTGATGTCAAAACCGAGGGTTGGCCAATCTTTCGGGATCATCTTG
>JASHRR010000133.1 GCA_030037185.1 Xanthobacteraceae bacterium
TTGTAGTACTTGATGTCGGTAATCGCTAGGCTGCGCTCCCGTTGTCCAAACTCCAAGGTCTGGTTCTCGGGCTCGTTAGCGAGGGCGACCTTCGCGTGCGGCAGCCCATCCAGATTAAGAACCTCAAGTTGGCCGTTGTTCACTTTGACAATAACCGGCGCTGCCGTCGGCCCGCGGCCGCGCTCGACCGAAAGGAAGATTTGCTTTTCCGGCTGGTGCACCACCATGTCATTGATGAGAATCTGATCGGGATTTGTGCCAAGCAGCGCCGCCAGTTTCACGTGGATACCGCTGATCAGGTCGCGCCCCTCAAAATTGTGGGCGTTGCCCAACACGACATTCTGCGGGGTAAAGTCGCCGGCGCGCAGAGTAAACGCGTGAATGGCGGCGCCCCTGATATCGCCGACGAACAGCACGTTGCCGGGTCCGAACGCCAAGATGCCAGCCGATTTCAGCGGGTTATCCTCAGCCAGCACCGGTGCCGGCGCGGCGAGCGCCACCGTGATACCCATAGCGATTATGCAGCCCCTCCCTGCCGACAGCCTCGTCGCAGGTGACCGGACGACATTCTTCGGGACGAGTCCGGAAATCCATTTTCGCTTGATTGAGCTTTGCCGGTTTGTCGCTCGTATCACCTTCGCCTCCCTGTGAATGAACCAGCAGATGTGCTGCGACAATCGCGTATGCCGATGGTTTCGCAATCCTGCAATGTTCTGCCGTAGACTAAGATATCGAACCGTCCGTCAGGCGCCTTGATGAAATCTGCCTTCGATTGAACGAAACGGCGGTCATTGCGAAGACTTTTGACTTGCTTGTTGCACACCGGCAGAATCTCCCGGTTCGGCGATGCGCAATCGCGTTGACCTTGGATTGGATATCTTTCCACGTGACCCACAAACACCTGAGGCACCTGGCGCGCTGGTGAGGGGCGATGCTGAAAAATGCTCGCCGATCATCAAGTCATCGGGAATCAAGCCTGCTTGATCGGCTTGAGCAGCGCGGTGCGAAGTTTGAACCAGACATGGCGGTCCGCAAGCGCTGCGCTACCGGATAGCTCGTTCCGTCGGCCGTGCGCACCCGCCTAATAACCAAGGAGATCCCCGGCTCCGCCGGGGTGGCATTAGAAGTTTGACTTTTCGGGCGGTCGTCCACCGCGGAGACTTCCAAACGTGTTGCCGCCACGCACACGAAAGGAAGCTTCGCGATGGACGAGTACGAAAGCCTAAGCCACACGAAATGGGACTGCAAATACCACGTGATCTTCATTCCCAAGTGCCGCAGAAGGACGATTTACGTGGAATTGCGCCCGCATCTAGGACAGGTGTTCCGCAGGTTGGGCCAGAAAGAGAGCCGGATCGAGGAGGGGCATCTTCTCGCGGATCACGTGCATATGTTGATTTCGATTCCGCCGAAATATGCGGTGTCGCAGGTGGTTGGCTTCATCAAGGGGAAGAGCGCGATCCACTTGGCACGGGTCTATGGTGAAAGGAGGCGCAACTTCGTAGGTCAGCACTTCTGGGCCAGGGGTTACTTTGTCTCCACCGTCGGACGGGACCAAGAACTGATACGGGAATACATCAAGAGGCAGGAAGCGGAGGACACACGTTTGGAGCAGTCGAACCTGTGGCGATGAGTTGCCGCCTTTAGGCGGGCTCCTGCAAACCGGGGCCGCGTCAGCGACCCCATGCAGCCGCTTTGAGCGGCTCATTTCTTCAATGGGGCCGCGTCAGCGACCCCACAGCCGCTTTGAGCGGCTCACAAATTAAATCAAAGCCACCGGCTTTGGCGGTGGATATTTACTCCGTCCGCATCGGCCCAGCGCCTCCCCGGCGGTCGATCACTCGCCGTTAATGAAGGTCACAATCGCCGCACTGGTTTGCTTCGGCTGCTCTTCCATCACCCAGTGTCCGGCGTCCGCGATCACCGTCTCCCGGACGTTTGTGGCGACGAAGCGGATGTCGTCCGCCATTTTTGTTCCATACGAACTTTCCCCGCCGACCGCCAAGATCGGCATCGTCAATTTGCCCCGCGCCACAAACTGCTGATTATCGATCGCGTCTTGTGCAAATGACGCGAACTGCTCGAAGGCGGAATGCATCGCGCCAGGGAGCGCATAGAGCTTTGCGTAATGCTGCCGCATTGGTTCATCGAAGGCGCCCGGGTGCACCCCGAGCTCGTCCCAGAAGCGGTCGAGATAAATGCGTTCGCGGCCCGCCACCAGCCGCTCAACGTCCGGACCGCGGAAATTGAAGTGCCAGACTTTCGGGTTGCGCAATTGCTCTTCCCATGGCCCGATGCCGGGCAGCGGCGCGTCCATCGCGATCCAGCGGGCGACTCGTGGAGAGAATTGCGCGGCAAACGCATATCCCACCATGTTGCCGATGTCATGGGTAACCAACGCTGTCTTGTCGATGCGCAGCTTGTCGAGTATCGCAGCAACATCCTGTCCTTGCGTTTTCTTGTCATAGCCGCGCTCGGGGTGTGACGATAGCCCCATACCGCGCAAGTCGGGCACGACCACGGTGTGATCTTTTGCCAGAAGGGCAGCAACCGATGCCCACATGTCCCCAGTGTCACCGAAGCCGTGGAGCATGACGACTGCCGGGCCAGAGCCACCGACACGCACATAGATCATCGCTCCATCGGTCTGAATTTGTTCGCCACGGAAACTCGCCGGAAACCGCTGGATTTGTGCGGCTGCGGGGCCGGCGAACGCCGTGAGCGATGACAGCACAGTGAGGGTGCAAATCCTATTCGACATCTTCGTTCCTTTCCGAGCCTTCGGAGATGAAATTTTCTGAAATTCTGTCTGCAGTTCTATTTGCGTGCCGAGCCCTGCCGGTTCGGGAATGATTGCCTCCCGGCCATGATATCTCCAACCAAGAGCTGCCATCGCTCTCCTGTTGGGAGCGTCTTCGCTCGTCCATGAAGTCCTCGCGTCAAAACGATCATCATTGTTCGTGCCGCAACCGTATGTAACGAATCTTGCGAGACTTGATGAAACCCATCACTGTTGCATGAGCGCTAGGGATAGGCAGCTCCTGAAATCGCCCGAGTTAGGTCAAAACGCTTTTTTTGCGAAGGTCGCCAGGAACTCGCAAACGGTCGCCCACCTAAAGCCGCTTTGCGGCCGTTCGGGACATTTGGCCTGAGAGCGGCCATCCGCAAATCACCCAGTCCGATATAGCCCATGATATTTGGCGCTGCCCTTTTTGTCGGAATTCGACAATACACAACCGATTTTGACAATTCGGTCTCGCCCAAGCGCGCTATCTCCCAAAACAATTAATTCGCGGGAGAACGGGATGGATCAGCCGGCTTGGAATATCCAGGAACGAGCGGATACACTTAAGGTCAGCGGCGGCATCTACATTGCTTTTCGCCATTGGCATTCTGCTGCTCAGCCACGCGCTGCGGTTGTCATTATTCCCGGTTTCAATTCGCACAGCGGCTACTACGTGTGGGTAGCAGAGCAATTGGTGAGGCAGCGCCTCGCCGTGTATGCGATTGATCTGCGCGGGCGTGGCAACTCCGAGGGTGCGCGTTTCTATGTAGATGACTTCTCCGATTATGTAAGCGACGTCGCGGCTCTCGTCGGTCTGGTAAGGTCACGAGAGCCTGGCTTGCCACTTTTTCTACTGGGCCATTCCGCGGGCGGAGTGGTCGCGTGCCTCTACCCGCTCGATCATCAGAAGGCGCTCAACGGGCTCATCTGCGAGAGCTTTGCCTATGAATTGCCGGCGCCCCGCCTTGCCTTATCCGCCATCAAAAAACTAAGTCATTTAGCTCCTCATGCAAACGTCCTGTCGCTCAAAAATGAAGATTTCTCGCGCGATCCGAAAACAGTGCAAGCAATGAACCAAGATCCGCTCATTGCGCACGAAAGCCAGCCCGCGGAGACCTTGGCTGCACTCATCAGGGCGGATGAACGGCTCAGGCAGAGTTTTCAGTGTCTCACCGTGCCGATTCTCATCCTCCACGGCACTGCGGATAAGGCCGCAAAGCCGAGCGGAAGCCAACATTTCTACGAACTGGCGGGATCGAGCGATAAGATACTTCGGGTGTATGAGGGAGGCTTTCACGATCTGCTCAACGATCTCGGCAAAGAGGAGGTCATCGGTGACGTCGAACGTTGGATCGACGCTCACATGACAACCTGAATTCCACTCTGGCCCCCATTTAGCCTCAAATATTTTCAATTGCCGGTTGCTGAGTCACCGATTGCAGCCGAGGCACATGGAGGGCGCGAAGGTACTCACACGCTCCAGTGCGAAAGATGAATCATGAACGCGACTAAAGCACCCGATCTTATTCTTCATAACGGGCGGTTCACGACCCTCGACTGGTCTAACCCTGCTGCGACTGCCGTTGCAATTACCGATGGAATATTTAGCTCGGTTGGGCGCGACGAGGACGTCGTGCCACGCGCGGGCTCGGCCACGAAAGTGATAAATCTGAAAAGGCAGGCCGGTTTGCCCGGACTCATCGACAACCACATACATTTCATTCGGGGTGGCTTGACATTCAATACCGAGTTGCGATGGGATGGGGTGCCGACCCTCGGGGCCGCGATGGAGCTTTTGAAGCGGCAGGTTGCGGTCACGCCGGCACCCCAGTGGGTGCGGGTGATCGGAGGTTATTGTGACCAGCAGTTCGCCGAAAAGCGCTTGCCGACGATCGACGAGCTCAATGTAATAGCGCCGGACACGCCGGTGATAATCTCCCATCTCTATGACCGGGCATTACTCAACGCTGCCGCGCTGCGCGTCGTCGGCTACACGAAGGATACACCGGAGCCACCCGGGGGTGAGATCGTCCGCGATGGAAACGGTAACCCAACCGGCTTGCTGCTCGCCAAGCCAAATGCAACGATTTTGTATGCGACCATCGCCAAGGCGCCGAAGCTGCCGGTCGAATATCAAATTAATTCAACGCGCCATTTCATGCGCGACCTGAACCGGCTCGGGGTCACAAGTGTCATCGACGCGGGCGGCGGTTTTCACTATTACCCAGAAGACTACGCGGTCATTCGCAAGCTCGCGGCGGACGGACTTCTCACCGTCCGGGTGGCGTACAATCTTTTTACCACGAAGCCGAAAAAGGAGAAGGAGGAATTTCTGAGTTGGGTGAAGTCCTCCAAATATCGCGAAGGCAACGATTATTTCCGTCACAATGGCGCGGGAGAGATGCTGGTCTTCTCCGCGGCCGATTTTGAGGATTTTCGACAGTCGCGCCCTGACATGCCGCCGGAGATGGAGGGCGACCTTGAGGAGGTCGTCCGGATACTTGCCACCAATCGCTGGCCGTGGCGTTTGCATGCGACCTACGACGAGACCATTTCGCGTGCCCTCGACGTCTTCGAAAAAGTCGACCGCGATGTCCCACTTGAGGGACTGAACTGGATATTTGACCATGCGGAGACGATCTCTGACGCGTCGATCGACCGCGTTGCGGCGCTCGGCGGAGGGATCGCATTGCAGCACCGCATGGCCTATCAGGGCGAATATTTCGTGGAGCGCTACGGGGCCCGTGCCGCTGAAGCAACGCCGCCCGTCGCAAAAATTATCGCCGCCGGCGTTAAGACGTCCGCCGGCACCGACGCCACGCGTGTGTCGTCTCATAACCCTTGGGTCTCGTTAGCCTGGTTGGTCACTGGCAAAACGGTCGGCGGCCTGCGAATCTATCCGCAACGTAATTGCCTCGACCGTGAGATGGCACTTCGCATGTGGACAGAGAAGGTTACTTGGTTCTCCAATGAGGAAGGCAAGAAGGGTCAAATACGGGTTGGCCAGCTCGCGGATTTGATTGTACCTGATCGTGATTATTTCACTTGTGCTCCCGAAGAGATCGCCGACATCACCTCGGAATTGACGATTGTCGGAGGCAGGATCGTCTACGCCGCGGGCGATTTTTCGAGCTTGGATGAAGCGCCGCCGCCTGCGATGCCCGATTGGTCACCGGTGCGCAGTTTTGGCCGCGATGGCTCCTGGGGCGCTACGAAATCCCCGCCACGACTCGCGTTGAACCGGAACATATGCGGCTGTTCGCGGTCCTGCGCCGTCCACGGCCACAACCACGCCGCCGCTTGGTCTGCCAATCTGCCTATTTCCGATCTGAAAACATTCTGGGGACTGCTTGGCTGCGCTTGCTGGGCCGTCTAAACTGGGCATCGACGGCTGAAGATAGACAGATGGATCTTAAGCTAAAAGGCAGACGCGCGCTCGTCACAGGCAGCACAGCAGGCATCGGGCGCGCCATCGCCACAAGTCTCGCTCGGGAAGGTGCGCGCGTCATTGTTACCGGCCGCGCCCAAGCTGGCGTGGACAAGGCCGTCGCTGATATAACGACCACGACCGGCGGCGATGTCGTCGGGTTCGCTGGTGACCTCGGCACGGCCGAGGCTGCCGAGCAGGTCGTTCGCGGCTATTCCGATATTGAGATCTTGATCAATAACCTTGGCGTATTTGAGCCCAAGCCATTCGAGCAGATATCAGACGCCGAGTGGAGGCAATTCTTCGAGATAAACCTCCTAAGCGGCGCGCGTCTTGCGCGGCTGTGCCTGCCCGCGATGAGGCGTGCTGACTGGGGCCGGATCATCTTCATCTCAAGCGAAAGCGCGTTGCAAATTCCGGTGGAGATGATCCATTACGGAGTTACCAAGACGGCCCAGATCGCACTGGCACGCGGCCTGGCCGAGACTGTCGCCGGTACCGGCATTACCGTCAATAGCGTGCTGCCGGGCCCAACCAAATCTCGCGGCGTCGTCGATTTCGTCGGCGCCCTGACGCAAGGGAGCGACAAAGGCTTCGACGAGTTCGAGACGGAGTTCTTCGAAAGCGTTCGCCCAACCTCGTTGATCAAACGCTTTGCTACGCCTGAGGAGGTCGCCAATCTCGTCTGCTACGTGGCAAGTCCACTCGCTTCGGCGACAACGGGCGCCGCGCTCCGCGTCGACGGTGGCGTCGTGAAGAGCGCTTTTTAGGAGGAAACGTCCGTGGGCAGCCATCTCGGGAAATTTTGCGCTTGCGTGGTTGCCGCTGTT
>JASHRR010001151.1 GCA_030037185.1 Xanthobacteraceae bacterium
GTGGCCCTGGACACGATGCCGCCGATGCGCACCTTGCCAACTAGCTTGGGATTGAACGGATCGGAGACGTCGTACTGTTGCAGATCACCGGTACCCCAGCAGGCGACATACAGGAACTTGTCGTCCATCGACAGGTCGATGTCGGTGACGAGCGGCGGCACTGCTTTGAAGCCCTTGAGCAGCGGCGGAAGCTGATCCTCGTCCGCCGGTTCAGCGGGAATCTCGATCACTTTCTTGACCGCCCACTTGTCGCCGTCCTTGTACCAGGTCCAGATCGAGGACGAGAGGTTGTCCAGGCTCACCACGCAATTGACGAAGCCGTAGGCCTTCGTCGGGTTGTGAGCCGGGCGCAACTCGAACACGAGCTGGTACTTGTCGCCGAAGTCGATGGTCTGCAGGTGCTTCCTGTTGTGCAGGTCCCAGAAGTGCAGCCGCCGGCCGTACTTGGCACCGAGCAGCACCTCAGGCATCAACCCGTTCTCGAACGTGTCGGGTGTGCCCCACTCGCTGGTAACCAGCGTGTCGTGGCCCAGGTGCCACCAGGCATCGTACGCGAAGTGCTGCGGCCCGCGGTCGATCTCCCACTGGCCGCGCACGTCGAAGGTCTCGGCGTCCATCAGGAACAGGCCTCCCGGTCCCTTGCCCTCGCGGTTGCCGAGCGCGGCGACATAGATACCGTCCGGGCCGCAGTGCACCGTGTGCGGGCGAGTGTAGCCCGCCTTGTCCGCGACCTCCGCCGGCTCGATTACTTTGACGATGCTGGGCTTCTTTGGATCGGGCTTGGTGTCGAGGATGTGGATGCGCGAGGAACGCAGACCCGGCACCACCAGATAGCGCCGCTCCATATGCGGATGGGGAGCATTGGGGCACAGACAGGACGAGCAGGCATTCCAGCCGAAGTGATGCAGCTCGTCGCCGGCATTCGGCATCGCCGTGGTGCCGACGATCTTGGAGTAGGTCCCAGACTTGGGGTCGACGTCGACCACGGCGATCGCATCGGGCATCCTACGGTCAGGATCGAAGGCCGCGACGTAGGCCAGCGTCTCGGGCGCCGCCTTCATTGCCATGCGGGGTGAGGGATAGAAACTCGGGTCCGGTGTCCAACTGGCCATGAGCCGTTCCTCTCGTTGCTGACCTTGCTTCGCTTCTGCTCAGGCGGCGGCGCATTCCCGGCAGGTCCTTGAGGAAGGTGCACGAGCCGGCCGTCCCCGGGCTTTCGCCCCCAGCAAAGCCGGTTTGCTTGGCGGGCAAGATAATCGCTGCGTTCGTTGCGGTATCGCCGCTCATGCAGCGGATGCTGGAAGACGCGGCATGATCTGCCAGCCGCGTGAGGAGGATGGGGGCCAGCCCCATGCCTTGCAAGCGGTCGGCGACATCAATCCCCTCGCACGCAGCATCGCCTGCATCGATAATGTATCGCGCGCTGCCGATCATGGCCGCGCTGCACGCGGCCACCAAGGCCACGTGGCCGATGTCATCGATGCCGCGATAGCGCTCGGCCATCGCTTCGGGCAATTCGCTGAGCCTCGTCATCAACCAATAATAGCGCGTTTTGCGAGAAAGATCGCGCGCGAATCGTTGGCACCGTCTCGCGGTCAAGCCGTCAGTTTTCGTCCTATCGCGCAAACGAACGTTGGCCTCTACTTCCCAACTTGTCCGCTCCTGGCATGCGGATCCCGTCGGCGATTACGAGAGCGCACGATATGTACTGCACGCTGTCGACGCAACCGGCTGCTTGTCAGACACGGCTGGCAGCGGGCCGCCGAGGCAACGGCACAGCGGGCGCCCGACGGCGATCCGATCGCGGTACCTTAAGGATGGTGCGATGTCCCATTACCGGTACCACATCGTCACGCCCACGCCGAGGAGACAATCAAAACCGGCATTGAGGAGCCTCTGATAAGCGATAGCCATCCGCGACAAAGGCTTCGTTGGAAACGGGTGGGTGGAGAACGCCGAATGGCCGTCACCGTTCGGCTCCGAAGGATTTCGATCGGGAACGAGACCAGCTGCTCGGCTTGCTGGGGCTCGCACCGGAACGCGAAACGCCTGGGACCATTTTGTGGAGTCATCCGTCAAGTCCGCGATGCGCCGCGGTGTGGCTCTGGTTTGAGCCGTGCAGAATACACTTGCCGCCCTGCTTGCAACGAGCAATGACGAGCGCGCTCAGGGCTCTCAACGAACGGGTGGTCTGATGTCACGATGACTGATCCATCGACAATCGCAATGGCGCCCGTGGGTACGACTGATCAGCATTCACAATGCAGGACCAAGTCAATATTTCCGGCAGTCCTTCGCCACTCGGCTGCCTGTCGATCGGCGAATTGGCGCATTGCCTTGGATGCGAGGCTCGGCAAATCCCGAGCCGCCACAGCGTGTCTGAGTTCATTAACTGTTTGTTGTGCAATTGATCGACAATATGACGAGCGTCGGCGACCGTAAAGCTGCTGCCAGTCCTTATTTCCGGCACCCATACCCCATTGGAGTCTCGCCATGACCACTTTTGGCTTGCTTCGTACGATTCGGTCGCGGGTTTAGCCGTGAGGCTTGGGAGCGCAGAGCAGCCGACAGGGATGCGGCCCCGGGGCAGGTCACTAGCGGCTGCGGACGATCGAAAGAACAGGGACTTCACGCGATGAAATCGTGCATCACGGAAAATCCCACATAACATCAGTTACGATCGCACGCTGCACTCGGGAAGCCCATGCCTCGCGACGACGTTGGCGGCCGCTCGGCAGTCGGGCAAACGCCCGGTGATCGGCGCAAGATGGCCGCGCTCAAGGCCGGCGGCGTTGGTGTGGTCCGCAAAATTGAACTGCTTAAGTAGGTCGGCGCGCGAGTTGCTGGATCTTATCCACCGTATTGACAGCCGGCGTGTCATTCTGGTCGCTCGGCGATCCACTTTGGGATACCGCTAGCGCTCAAGGCCGGTTGCTGTTGACCGTGATTGTAATTGCCGAGTTCGAGCGCTATTCGCGAGCGCACTAGGGAAAGCCGCAAGCGTGCCATGGCGAGCGGGGTCAAGTTGTGCCAAAGGCCAAGCTATCAATCCTCCAGCAGGAGGCAGCACCCAAATGCCGGGCTGAGGCGAACCGCTGGGCCGCGATAGGTAAGAGCTATGCGATCAGCGTCAGCTGATATCGAGGCTGTAATGAGCGCTATACGCAGGCACCGTTTGGAGCGGCTTGAAAGACTTCTTTTGAAAAAGTCGGAGCCTTGGAGGGATCCTTATGACTTGTGCATGTCGCTCCTTGCTGAACTCGACGCAGAGGCCGCCCGTCGTCCGTTTTCATGGATACCACGGCCGGGCGTCGAGCTGTCGCCGGAAGGCGAGGAACGGTTTGCGCTTGAGCTTGGGAAAAGCGACGGCATTGCCGACCGGCTGAAAGCCGAGCGAGCCGCGTAGGAACGTCTGCCGAGGCGCCGCGTTAAGCTCTATTGGTTCAACGGCCGGGCTATAATTTCTGAGCGCGTGCCCGAACCGACCGGAGCCAGCGCGAGCTCTCCGCGCCCTTCCAGCCGCGATGATCTGGAAGTCGTGTCGTCGAGCGGTGGGACTGCGTCGCGCACGCCGGCACTCAGATCGAAGTCCGAGCAAGATATCCTCGAGCCCGAACTCACGCGGATAGCGCGGCGGGCTCGCCTTTACCGATGGAGGCTGGCCGGTTACGCCCTGCACCGTGAGTCGGTCTGTCGCCACCGGCGGTTTGATCGCAATGCCGCAGAGCGTGCATGCCCGCGGATTGCGCGTGAATCTGAATCGGCCTGCGGCAATCGCCAAATTCATCCGCTGTCTGACATCCTGGCGGTTGGCATTCCCGATGTTGACAGCGGGAACCGCGAAATCCAATCGGCCAGATGCTTGCTGCCGAGAATGTTGGACCGTTGGCAACAATCAAACTGAGGCCAGACGCCGGGCCTTGCCCCGCTTGCGACGTGTGCCCCGACGGGACCAGCACACCACGTCGGCTCCCAAAGGGCGAGGCAAAACGATCCCCCGGTCACGCTGGCGACCGTATGCGATCGGGTGAAGCGGTACAAGCGGAGGCCTGCGAGAAGCCGCCGGCTGATTGAAGCCGACGGCCAAACGGGACTGATTCTGTCGGCGGCTCGCTCTCAATCCAGCCTCACAGAGGGATCACTCTCACCACACGATGAGAGCCTATCGCCGAGCAAGCCGCCAAGTAACATCCCGTTCGTTGCGGTCCGCCATGACGGTGGCGTGTGGCACCGCGGACCTGACCGAACTCACGTGGGGAGAAATGAGTCAGGCTGTCGCCTGTCATACAAAAACGTGACGGGGCAGTAACTCCAGACATCACCCTAGGTAGATACCCGGAGTGCGACAAAAGCCGCCGATTTCTTCCCCAATGCCCATGCGCGGCACGCACAGGCCCAGTGGGGTTGCCGAGCCCTCACCTGTTGGGGAGAAGATATAGGAGGAAAAGCGGGCTGGGTTTAGAGGGATTCCACGCAACATAACCAAAGGTTCATCCTACCCGCTGGCGGCCAATGTTATTGTTGCAAGCGCGCGCGGTATTAACCTTCCACACAGGGCCGTGCGTGGCCCCGGCCCTTGGACTACTTCCCCCAAGGGCCGGGTGTCGTTGCAATTGATCAATTGATCGGAGGCAACCTTGCGCCCAATCGAAAATATCCAATGCCCAAGCCGCTAATTCGGCCCGAGCGCCGCAAGCTCCCTCGAAGAGTGAAGCACGCAACCTAGACTGCTCGCATGCATTGGTTACTTAGCTTTGTGCTCAGTAAGGAAGCCGCAGTGTTCTCAATTGCAGCTGTCGCCGCGAGTATTTTCGTAGTCGCATGGCGCCTATGGGGGCGGGACTGAGGCACTGACTGACGACTGCGACTTCTCACAGTGGCCGCAGTTCTCTTGTTGTCTACAATTTCCCTGCTTGTGACTCGTGGGTCCGCAAGCCGGCGACCCTCACCTAACGACGGGCTCCGTCGCTCTGGTCTGGGTCGCCACCAAGACGGCAAAGGCCGATGCCGCTGGCGAATGCCCTGCCGGCCCATCGCCGCATGACACCCCATCACCGCGATTCTCGATCGCACTTCTTCTAACCATCGATCACGACCGGAGGCGTCGGTCAGCAGTCGGGCTCCAGAGCCTCGAGACGCGAGCGGTCGGGCACATTGACGCCGGGAACGCTCGGAATGACAGCGTGAGTTCCGACTGCCGTTCGGATTGTTGTATGGACACACCACTCCAAAATGGCCCTACCGGGGTTTCGGTTAGACCATCAGGGGCAGAGGAAAAATGTTGGTGGCTCGCCGCGCGGCGACGCGCCAATAAACCTAAATCCGTGAGTTAGGATAAAACTACCGACGCCTGTTGCCAGAACAACCCCAGCTATCAAAGTCCGAAAAGCAAGCAGAGGGCCGCTCCTCGAGCTTCATGGCAATGCGCACCAGCTCGGCAAGACTCTTTGCGTCCATGCGCTCCATCACCCAGGCGCGATGGTTTTCCACGGTCTTCGGACTGATGTCGAGCTGCGAGGCGATTTGCTTGTTTGACATCCCGGCGGTAGCAAGCTCCATGACCTGACGTTGCCGCGCCGAGAGCGTATCGAAGCGCGATCGCAACATTTCGATTTCCGCCGCGTCCCTCGCCTGCTGCCGACCGAGCGTTACAGCACTTCGAACGCTGACAAGAAGGCGGCTCTCGTCGAACGGCTTTTCAATAAAGTCAAATGCGCCATTCTTGATCGCGGCAACCGCCATTTCTATGTCGCCAAGCCCGGTAATTAGAATGAGTGGGGCAATCGAACGTCTCTCTTTGAGGCGCTGCAGAAGGTCGAGTCCGGACATGCCCGGCATGCGGATGTCGGACACGATGCAGTCGGGTTGTGCGCCGCCATCGAGGCTGGCGAGAAGCGCTTCCGCCGACGCGAAGCATGAGGTCCCAACACGGTGGCGCGCGAAATAGAGTTGCAGGGAATCGAGTACCGCCGAATCGTCGTCGACCAGCCCGATGTGGATCGATTCAGTCATGGCAGGCCGATTGCAAGACGGCGGTGAACTTGGCGACCGGCAACGTAAAATGAATGGCGGCTCCCGGCGCACTGGCGTCGAGCCAGATGCGGCCGCCGTGAGCCTCGATGAGAGACCGGCACAGCGACAGCCCGATGCCGAGGCCTTCCTTCTTTGTTGAGGAAAGTGGCAGGAACGGATTGACGGCGCGATCGGGCGGGAAACCCGGCCCGGAATCGCGCACGCATACCTCGAGGAAGTCTGCGTCCACGAGTGGAGCCTCGATCGAGATTGTCCCTTGCCCCGCCTCTCCGATCGCATCAATGGAATTGCGCACGAGGTTGAGCAATACCTGTTCGATCTGCAGCATATCAACCATTACCGGAGGCAGGCCGGCTGCAACGGATTGACGGACTTTGATGCCATGGCGATCGAGATCGGGGCTGCACAGATCGATGGTTTCGCGCACGATGCGATCGACCCGGCAAGCGATACGGTTGCTGCGGTCGAGGCGAACCAGAGCCCGCAGGCGCCTCACTACCGCGGCGGCACGCTCGACTTGCGCTGCCGCTTTCCTTGCAGTCTCAGCTAAAGCGCCGGTGTTTTCATGGCCGGTGCGGATGGCGTCGTCGACGAGCCGCGTATAGGTGCCAGCCGCCATCAAGGGCTGATTTAGCTCATGCGCAACGGCAGCTGCGAGTTCTCCGACACTGGCGAACCGCGCGAGCCGCGCGAGCGATTCCTGATGCAGGCGCAATACCGCCTCGGTACGGCGTCGCTCTGTCACCAGCCCACCGGCAAAGAGTCCGGTCAAGGCGAGGATCAGCATGAGGGCCTGGATCTTCGGCATTTCGCCGATTTCGTCGGGAAAAGCGTGAAAGCCCAGAATAAAACCGAGCTGGGTGGCGACGATACCGAGACTGACACCTTCGATTCCCGTGCGGACCGCCATCCACACGATGGGCACAAAGAGTATGTAAACGAGTTGAAGGTGCGAGGCGGTCCAATAAGCAAACACCAACATGAGCGCCGCCCCGATGGCGACAAGCTGCAGCACGGTCTCGGCCGACATCCACACCTCATATCGGCGAGTCCACAAAACCAGCGCGAACGGGGTTATCACCATGATACCGATTGTATCACCAACCCAGTAGCTCAGCACCGCCGGGGTGAAATCGGCAGTCGGCAGCACACCAGACGCGACAACTATCCCGATGTAGCCACCTGCGACCAGAGCGGCGCTCACCACGATCGTAAAAGTCAAAAGAACGAGACTGGACATCGACTGCGATGTTCCGTCAAAGCCCCGCTTGGGGTGCAGGAGGAAGAGCGCGGCCGCCCCATAGGTTCCACCGATGAGAATCGGCGCGGCAAGCTCGAGGGGCAGCGGGACCATCAGCTGTGGGACGAAAAGGTCGCCGAGCAGTGGGGCGATGAACATGAACGGGAGCATCCGCCGTCCGAACATTACCACAGCCGCGAAGCTCGCACCGGAATTCGGATTCCACGAGTAGCTGGCGAATGGGTTGTGCTCGACTGAACTGATCCAATAAAGCAACACATAGACCACAACGTATGCGGCGCCGATCAGCACGGTTTGGGTGGCGCGTGCACACGGTGCGGTGAGCCGGGGTTGGCGTAAGTTGTCGACTGTGGGGTCGTGATCGACGATGGCTTGGCCGGATTTGCTCATGAGTACGTTCCAGAAGCTGGCAAATTTCAATCGCCAGGTGCCTTCCCCGTGGCCAACCCTCGCCCTGGGGGTTTTTCCCCAGGAGCTCGTCCTGAGTTGAGGCACCACGTCAAGCCGTTAGAGTGCCGGCATTGACCTAAAAACAAGCATCGCCACGATGGGCCTCGGGGTCAATCCTCCCCACACTTCCAGCTCCACACCGGAAGTGGATTGGCCCAATGAGATCCCACCAATTTTGGCCCCGCTTCCCAGTTGGGGCATTTTTGTTTGGAGTACGGAGCGGCCCATTCACCTGACAGCAGACGCTTACAGAAGAGTGCGCCTTGTGTCGGCGCCGCCTTCAACCCACGCGTGCCGAACCCAAGCGTGTCACGCGGTCGGCAGGCATGACCTAACAGCAAACTCGCCGCAGACATTCACATAGCACGCCCACCCGGCCCCAGCCGATCGACCGCGAGAATCAAAACCGTGCTGAACTGTCTCTCAGCCGAGAGGCCGGCCGACTGTTCTTGGGCCTCCAGGCGTTTGCAGGCGCTTGCGGCAGTGCCTTTTCGAGGCTGAACACCGGGGCATCCAACCCTGCCCCCATGATCCTTAAGATTAAGGCACGCCAGGCGCGGAGGTCATTCGCTCGACTTCGTTTTATGGGCTCGCTTCGTTGGTGTCGTTCTTCAATGCGTGTGGACTGCTATTTCGCCCTCGCCCAGACGCAGATTACCCTCCAGCAGAATGTCACTTTGCCAAATAATTCTCAGCGTTTCTGAAAATGGATTGCTGTCACTCAAAGGGCCTCCCTGAATTCGTGCGCGCGTCAGGGGCGGAGGTCGAGAGGATCAAAGATGATGCAACTGCCACCTGGAGCGAAAGCTGCCGTTCTCTGTGCTCATCAACGTCACGACTCAGACGGTGCTGCACAATCTCGTCTTGGGTCCGGCCGAAAGCGCGGTTTCGGCGGGCCTAGCACGCACAGGGGGTACGTGCGCGCGGGTACAGCTCCTCTTCTGCCAGCCTCTTGCTTGCGAACGGGCCTCGAGTCTAGTGTCACAGGACAGCTCGCTAGTATG
>JASHRR010001152.1 GCA_030037185.1 Xanthobacteraceae bacterium
GGCTGAAGGAGTTCGCTGCACGTGAGGAGTTAACGACCCTCGGCCACCCTGGCGGAAAGGAGTCCTTGCGGCAAGTGAGGACTTGACAACCCCCGGCCCGTTACAGGAGCCGATGTTTCCCTTTCCACATTGCATGTGTTGGTTGGTCCGGCGTGAATATCCTGCTCGGGTCATCTGACCGGCGATAGGGCCTCCTCACCACGTGACATCGGCCACCCGTGCCAGTTGTGGCGGTACGGTGCACGGGTTTCGAATTGTTTACGTGGAGGGTACAATCGAGGCCGACATGGCACGATGAGGCAGGCGTATGGTTCGAAAGGCGGGTCGCAAGATTTTCCGAAGCCTCGGAGGGCCCGGCGATATTGATCTTTTGGTAATGCTTCATCAGCCGTCTTCGGCGTAGCACAGCCGTACGAGACCATTTCAAAAGCGCCCAAATCGAATCAATTCATGCAAACGGTACGGTTGCGCCAAGCGCTCTAAGCTTGTGGATGACCTAAAACTAGCGCCGCGGATTGATCGTCAGCCGCTTGCGCCGCTCGTCGTTCAGTCCAAATAGCAGGACTGTGGCCTCGATCACCGCCGCTTCGCTCACCGCCTCGACGAAGCCGAACAGTTGCATCTTCTTGCCGATCAGGTGGCCGTACCAGCTCTTCAGGTTCGGATCGGGTGGCGGCGCCGGCCTCGGCAAGGGAACTCAAGAGAGGGGTGGGCGACTATTGTAACCAGTCGGAAGGGCGATTTCGCACGCGAGACCTTCAGCGCGCCAGTCGAGGCGGACATCGCCCAGCACATGGCCCCGTATCATGGCCTCCACTGTGTAGGTGCCAAAACCCTTGCGCGTCGGTGGATTGACAGGCGGGCCTCCGACCTCAGTCCAGCGGACCACGAGCTGCCCATCTGCCGCACGCGACCACTCGACACAAACCCGACCTTCGGCCACGGATAGAGCACCGTACTTTGTCGCGTTGGTCGCCAACTCGTGCAAGGCCACCGCTATCGCCTGTGCGAATTCCGGCTTCAGCACGACGGTCGGTCCGTCGATCTGCGTGCGCATGTCCCCGTCTCGGGAATAAGGCGACAACTCTTGCTTGACCAGACTGCCTAGCTCGGCTCCCGTCCAGCGTGATTGGACGAACAGCGAATGGACATTTGCAAGTGCCCTGATGCGTCCCCCGATTGCTTCCTTGAGACCGTCGGGCGTGTCGGAATTTGAGAGGCGGACAATCGCTTCCACATTTGCCAACAGATTTTTGGCTCGGTGTTCGGCTTCGCGAGCGAGAATAGAAATTTGCGCCTCACTTCGCTTGCGCTCAGTAATGTCATGGCAAATCCCCGAAGCACCGACGACTTTCCTGTCCGCACCTCTAACCGGCGAAAGGGTCAGCGAAATGTCGATCAGAGTGCCGTCCTTCCGCCGGCGAATGCTTTCAAAATGATCGACGCCATCACCGCGCCGGACACGGCTAAGAATCGCGTGCTCCTCATGTTCGCGCTCCGGTGGGATCAGCATGGCCACTGGTTTGCCGATGGCCTCCTCAGCTAAATAGCCAAAGAGCCGCTCCGCGCCCTTGTTCCAGCTTGTGATGATGGCATCAAGGTTCGTGCCTATTATTGCGTCGTCACTGCACTCGACGATGGAAGCCAGCCACCGAAACTTCTCCCTACTTTCGCGTAGCGCCTTTTCTGCCTCATTGCGCTCAATGAGATCCGCTGCTTGTCTGGCAAGCACGTCCAATGGCTGCAGCTCGCGTTCAGTGAGGCGATGCGGCCTTCGCCAGTGGGTTGAAATCATGCCCAATAGGCGGCCTGACCGCGCGACAAGTGGCGTGGACTGGCAAGCGCCAACGCCTACCCGACGAAGGGCGTCGAGGTCAGCCGTACGTTCGTGGGTCTCGATGTCCGGAACTATGACCCGACAGCCGGCGGATAATGCCATTCCACACGAAGACGGGGAATCAGGACGAACCCATTCCCAGTGAGCCGCTGATTCAGGATCAAATCCTCTCGCAGCCAGGAGCTTGAGTTCACCCCGTTCCGGGTGAAATACCTGCATGCAGCCCATGTCGGCCGACAGCAAATCAATCGCAGCGTCGAGGACGTGCTCATATAATAAGCCGTTACTGCCCTCGCGAATGAGTAGGGTGCTGATTCGTTGAAGTCGCAGCGTCGCGTCGGCGTCCGGCGCTAATGGCCGCCGCCGCATCTCGAAATCATCTTCAAACAGGGCCGACGCTCTATTCCGTCTCATTAGTCGCTAGGCTCCAGGGCTATCTCCCGTAAATTTCTCGAAGACTTTCAAATTCTCCGAGAACCGGGCAAGGGCCTTCCGCGTCGAACATTGAACCCTGATACCCTCGGCTTCAACCGCATCGAGGATCGGCGTCAACGCTCACATAGGGGGCCTGCTGGGTTATTCCAGACCAAGGCCGACCATTCGATCGTGTGCGACGCTCTGACATGAGGCTTTGTTGGATTTACGGTCCTTCGCACAGTTGGCCGGTCAATAGCCTGGTCGCAACGCTCTTTGATTGCCTGTACTCGTTGCAAGCTAAGCGGTCGGCCGGTGTCGAGCGTCCTTTACCGGACAACACCATCCCCCGCGGCAGGTTCGCTGATACCTGTCGATGAACGGGATCATCGAGCTGTATCGGTTGCAGGTAACCACGTTCCGACCGGCCTCTCGGCGCGACGGGTTGCCTGTGTACACTGCTGCGGCTAGCGCTCCAGCGCATTAGCTGCTGGGCAGGTCAAGCGCCAGGTCAAGCCTGAGGGCGCATAATCAAGATCGACCGCACCATCGACGCTGCTCTCCGCCATCGCTTTCGTGACAACGGTGCCGAACCCGCGGTGCTTCGGCGCACATACGGGCGGCCCGTCGCGCTCGACCCAGCTTATGTTGAAGGTTCGGCGATCAGTCCCCCAGGCGATATCGAGATGACCGCTGTCGGTGGAGAGAGCCCCATATTTCCCAGCGTTGGTGGACAGTTCGTGGAGCGCGAGCCCGATGGCCTGCGCGGAAGCCGGACTCAAGCGCAGCTTGGGGCCTTGCACGGCCACACGAGTACCAATGAGGTTGGCGAAGGGCGCGATTTGGGCTCGAACCAGGTCCTCGATGACGACCCCATCCCATGAGTTCCGGATGAGTAGGTCCTGATTGGCTGAAAGCGCCCGGACGCGCCGGGAGAAGCGCTCGATAAAATCCGCGGGATTTTGGGCGGCAGTCTGCTGGGCGATCGAGTCCACGACGCTGAGCATGTTCTTGGCGCGATGATTAATCTCCTCCATGAGGAGGCG
>JASHRR010001153.1 GCA_030037185.1 Xanthobacteraceae bacterium
GATCGCCAAGCGCGAGAACCACCAATGGACAAGCCTTGTCCCGGGCTACAAGGTGAGGGACTATGGCGACATGGATGGAATATCGGTCGAAGTGGATCGATCCGGATAGCCGCCCGTGGATAGCTTTTGACGGGTTGGACGGTTGACCGACGGATGTCCCCCCGAAGGCGTCAGAATACCCGCGGTGTGCAGCACGACGCCGGCGGACCGCCTCAACGCGTCGTTCCTGCGTTGCCTAGCCTATCTGATAGATGAGGGGGCAGCGGACGGAAGGGTTGGCGTCAACACGCCGGTCTGATGCCAAAGCCGACCGACAGACGGAGCGACTGGCGCGGCCGGGCTGACAATCATGCAGGGAACGGACGGATGTAGCGGCTGCTCAATTCTTCAACGTCGAGTTAGATGGCAACAGCGTTTGCTGTCGCTCAAAGATCGACTACCTTGCGCTTAGCTTCCGTATCACCCGGAATATAGCGCTGAGTGGTTGACAACGACGAATGTCCGGCAAGCTCCTGCACATCCTTGAGCGATCCGCCCGCCGCAATGATGTTCTTGGCACAGCGGGTCACGAACGTCCGCCGACCGCTATGGGATGAGGCACCGGCAAAGCCAAGCGACGCATAAAGCCGGTGGAACCAGACTTGGACGGCACCGGCCGACATGCCGATATCCCGTTCGCTGTGAATGATCCGGTCGGCGGGCTCAATGCCATTGCGTGTGGCTTTCAGAGCGATTAGCGCCGCTCGAAGCTGTCTGTTGAGGGGCACTGTCCGACCGCCCCGTTTGCCTTTGCTAGCAGCGTTAACCAGGTGCAAGACGTCTCCGACATTGCCTTCAGCGTCCGTCACCATGTGCCATGTGACCGTGGCAATCTCCTTGGCGCGCAAACCGGCCCGGACGGACAAGAGCACCATGACACGATCGCGGCGGGGATAGCGCCGCTCTGCGACCGCGGCCAAGGCGGCTTTGATCTGCCCTTCAGTGAGAACCTTTGCTTGCTTACCCAGCCCCGCCATGACATCCGCCTCTTGTATGAAATACAAGTATACTGTGTATATTCATATCAGTTTGCGTTCGACGTCAAAGCCAAACATGGAGGCGAACGGCTCAGACCAGGCAGACGTTCCATTTATAACTCAGTAGTACTAACCAGCGAGCGCCTCAGACCAGTGATAAAGAGCAGGCCAGCGGCAGGAGGCGGGCCGGTGAGCGAGCGGCCATCCTCGAATTTATGCCGGTAATGAGCTTGTGGCGTGTGAAGCTTGATCGACTTGGTCGGTCAACTCGCGACGTTCTCAATCTCGTTCACGAACTCGAACAGAAGGCCGCCCGCCGCCTCCATCCGCGCTTCCTATGTTGCGCGATCCTGATCGAAGCTGCTCAACGCGCCTAACCGATCTTGCCACAGGCCTGTATGGAGTTACGCCGTGCCGCCATCGGGGTCCAGTTCGAGCGTAACCAAGAGATGTCGGGTGCAATTGATCAAGCTGACTGCGTGTGGGGTATCTTCATGCACCACGGTTACGCTCGTATTGTCGAAGCGCTCGGGAGCAACGACGCCTTCGGGCAGCAGCGCATGTCGCTCAACGAGGGCACGGCAGACTAAACCATGCGTGACGACTACCAACGCACCTTTCACGCTTCGGCGCCTGCTCACGATGAAGTCGAATGCATCTGCGACGCGCGAGTGAAACCTGAGCCAGTCTTCGCCGTTGGGAGGTGCGAAATCAGACCCGAACGGATGTTCAGTCAAATCGGCATACGGCACACCGCGCAGATCGCCAAAGTTGCGCTCCTGTAACAGCGGGCTTTCTTCGATCGCAATTCCAGAGCGTGCCGCGAGCGGAGCCGCGGTCATCCGCGCACGTAACAAATCGCTGCATACGACGTGAACGAAACCGCAATTAAGCAAGCGCTGCGCGAGCTGTTCCGACTGACGCATCCCGCGTTCATTGAGAGGTACGTCGGCACGCTGTATAACACGCGACGCATTACCGGCAGTCTCACCGTGACGCACAAGTAAAATCGTCATGCCGCCTCGCAGCAGGCGTTCGCCAGGCAAACACCCCACTCAAAATCCCGCGCCCGGAAATCCAGACGCGGGATTGAATAGCGAGGCGCACCGCCCGCTGCGCGTGCGCTACGCTGTGCCAGGCAACGCTAGGGGTGCTTCCAGCCGCGGTATCCTTCGGGGCCCCCCCAGCCACGGCCTTTGTGCTTCGCATCCGCATATCCGCACCAGTACCAGCCGGGACCATGCCAGCCCTCCCCGTACCAGCAGTGCCTGTGCCCACCGAAAACAAATTGCACCTGATCGACCAAGGTAAGGCGATCGACCGCCGTGCTCAGGCCGCTCGCTGCCATCGTGGCATTCGCGCCGCTGACAATCGACAACAAGCTACCGACCACAACCGCAACGGCCAAAGTAATCTTCAAAAATCGCATCATGTGCTCTCCCTCGATAAATCCAGCTTAGCTCGATTCGAGCGCGCCGAAGATGCCCGGAAGCGTCGCCTATGTCGACCAATCCCTGGGCGTAGTAGCGCGTTTCGGGGGCAGCCGCGGTTGACCCAGGCAGCCCTGCGCCAAGACAGGTCAATAGTCTTCGTGAGACGATGTTCTTGGCACAACGAGTGACGAACGTGCGCCGGCCGCTGCGCGAGGAGGCGCCTGCGAAACCGAGAGCCTGGCGAAACCACACCTGTCGCTGCCCGGGCGACAATGCCGATATCGCGTTCGCTGTGAATGATGCGATCAGTAACCTCGACGGCATTGCGGGTGCGTTTGAGAGGAACCCGCACCGCCCGCAGTTGCTTTGTTGAGCCAGCGGCACGCTGCCTCGTCAACCGTGCCACCAAGGCAAGAAGGGTGGCCGTCAAGCAGCGCGTCACGACGTTGGCCTCCGCGTCTGTCACCAGCACCACGTGACCATCGCAATCTCTTTGGCCCGCAGTCCGGCCCGCACCGATAACACGCACCATGACGCGGTCGCGTTCGGGATAGCGGCGCTCTGCCCCACCGCACTGAGCGCGGCTTTGATTCGTCCCTCCGTGAGAACCTTCGACTGCTTGCCCAGCCAGCCCCAATGTGGGCAAAACCCCAGCAAACGCGGCGAGTGATAAGGTTTTACCCTCCGAGCGGCTTGACACGCGATCGCTAATGTTCTCTTTTTGTTCCGAAGCGGAGGGCGCCACGCCATGCGTCACGAGGACTATTTGCCGTTCAAGGTCGATCGCCCCAATGGTCACGACGAAATCATTGCCCGCACGAACCTGCTTGTGGGCCGTGCGGCCTTCGAGACGGCGCGCCGGCGGTACCCGAAGCGGGTGGACTATCACGACGGCGCACGGATCATTGCGCACCGATCCGGAGATGCCTTCGACGGAAATCAAGCGCCGGCGTTAGTAGCCGCTGGCGCGCGCGGCGGGCTCGACAGAGCCGGCGACAAGCTTGGCCACGTAACGGGTCATCCGGAAAGCCCCACGAGAATCAAAATGTGGATAACGGATCGCTGTCTCCGGTTTTGCTTGGGTGCGGCGAATCGGCTCCTACGAACAAACCGAAACGATCCCCAGCGCTTATAAATCGTGGGCCACAATATTCACGCTTTCACCAAGCAGGCAGACTGCCATGCCCATGGGACATTGGGGTGCACGCGGCAGCGCGAGCCAGTCGCTCACCAGCGCTGCTCTCGCTCTAGCCGCAAGTGGTCTGCCGGTCTTCCCGTGCAACAACCGCAAAAAGCCGATCGTTGACGGCGGATTCAAGAGCGCCACGCAGAATCCTGACATCATTCGAGAGATGTTTGCGCGACCCGGCGCTGCGCTGATCGGCATACCAACTGGCCGCGCCAGCGGGCGTGTGGTGGTTGACATCGATCCGCGGTACGGCGGCGACGCTTGGTTCTTGGAAAACAAACCCCGATTCCCACTGACCCTGACGCACGGCACGCCGCGGGGCGGCGAGCACCTGGTCTTCCGCGATCCGCCGGAGGTCGAGATCCGCAACAGCCAGGGTCGCATCGCCCCCGGCGTCGACGTGCGCGGCACTGGCGGTTACGTGGTTGTCCCCCCGAGCAAAGGCTACACGATCAAACGCAACGGCGCGTTGGCCGACATGCCGCAATGGTTGATCAGCGCGTGCATGAAGCCAGAACCGCCGCGGCTTCAGCTGCCGCGACCATACCAGCCACCGCTTAGGGGCGACGACGGCAAGCCCTACGGGCTCAAAGCGCTAAGCCAAGAGTGCATCGCCATCCAGAGTGCTCCTTTCGGTAAACAGGAAACCACGCTCAACAATGCGGCGCTGAAGATCGGCGCTCTCGTGGCCGGTCGCCAACTGGCGGAGAGCTACGCGCTGTCCGAGTTGATCGCCGCCGGCAATGCCATGCCGTCCGAGAGTGGACGAGAGCCGTGGCGAGCGGCTGAGATCGAGAAGAAGGTCCGCCACGGTTTTGCGGATGGCAGACGCACACCGCGCTATGCGCCGCCGCGCTCGCTCGCGGATAGGGGAGCAAACGCAACCACCTCGCCGCACCGCCACGGCGGGGCACGGGCAAAGGCAAAACCACGCGACGAACCGCCGCCCGATCGGGATCAAGCCGGCCAGCCGTGCTCGGAAATGCTCCTCCGGAGGACGGTAAGCTGGTCGAAACCTTTCTGGGAAGAAAGTGAGTAAAAAAATCCAACGCGGCACAGAAATGTAG
>JASHRR010001154.1 GCA_030037185.1 Xanthobacteraceae bacterium
CGGAACTTTGCGAGGTCGTATCGCCGATGCTCCTTAATGTGTGGTCGGGCACAATCCGTCCAGCGGCTTCCCATCGCCGCAACGTGGACACCGAAACACCCGAGCGCCTTGGCCGCCGCACCTATGCTCACGAATTCTATTCATATTGGGTAGTTTAGCGTATAATTAGAGAGGAATCGAACGGACTGCTCACCGCCCTATCGAAAATGAAGACGCCGGTCAGGTTCGTCGGACCGAATGATGGTATCAGGACACTATTGGCGATCCAGCCCATTGGCATCGTCGCGTTCCATTGGGCGCAATGGGACGGCGCGTGTCTCATAGTGGGTGCTCACCCGCACCGTTTGCCGGCGCGCCCGGTGGGCGCATGAGGAGGGCCGCGCCGCAAGGCCAAGGAGAAATCGCCGCCGGTCCATGACCGCAACGGTACGCCCGATGCAGCCGAGCGCGCGACGGATTTCAAGCTCGTCCAATCGCCGCCGAGAGTTCGGACGTGGAAGCGGGCGAGATTCTACCGTATCATCTTGCGGTCCATCGCTTCGGGCAAAGAAAGCCGACATGGGGTCGATGATTTCCAATCTTTTGTCCGCTTCAAGAAGGGCTCGCCTCGGCGTCACCAGGACCCTCGTCTCTCTCATCAAAGCCCTGCGGGAATCGTCGATCACTTTGCAATTGGAGTTCCCCGTTTTAGCAAGGACTCCCAGCGCACTATTTGAAGCTGAGTAATGGAAATCCGGAAGATGACCCCGATGCCGGCCTGCACATCAGGGACCCCGAGGGGATGACCGTGCAGATCTTTTCTCACAGATGACGAACTCGAACGCAGCGAAAACCGCTGCAACTCATACACGGAGGGAAGCCATGCTACTAAAGGCAGTGACGTTGACGATTTTCGCGGGTTTGACGGTGACCAGCGCCGCATTCGCTCAGGATCTAGGGCCGCGGGTCAAGAAGCTCGCGGACGGGGTCTATGTCCACACCGGGAAAGGCTTTGACTCCAACAGCGGAATCATCCTCACCGAGGAAGGCGTCGTAGTCATCGACACCGGGCAAAACCCGATCGAGTCGCGCGACATCATGGACACCGTCAAGAAGCTCACCTCTATGCCGGTGCGCCTCGTCATCGATACCGAACCGCATGCTGATCACACCACAGGGCATTATGTTTTCTCGCCGCCCGCCATCGTGGTTGCTGCCGCAGGAGCGGGCGAATCGATGCGCGGCGCCGACCGCGCCGCGCCGGATCGCATCCAGCGATTAGCGGCCACGTCTCCTGAGATGAAGGCTGCGCTCGACGGCTATCGGTTCATCACCCCGCAGATCGAGTATCACGACAAGATGACGATCAATCTGGGAGGGCGCGTCATCGAACTCAGGTACCTGAAGGGAGTTCACAGCGAGGCGGACAGTGCGATTTGGCTGCCGAACGAGCGCGTCCTGTTCTCGGCCTCGGCTTTCGTGGTCAACCAGATCAATATTCTTCGTCCCTTCGTTACCATTCCGGACATCCTGGCCGCCGGAAAAATGATGAAGGCACTGAACCCGGAACACGTGGTTCCCGGACATGGTACGCCCGGCACAGTGAAGATTTTTGCCGACGGCGAGCAGTACTACGCCCTGCTGCTGGACCGGGTCGGCAAGCTGATGAAGGAAGGCAAGTCGCTCGATGATATCAAGAAGGAAGTGAAGATGCCGGAATACGCGGGCTGGGGCAGCCAGGAGCGGTTCCCGACCAACGTCGACGCCGCCTATAGGGCATTGGCAGCCAAGTGATCGCAGAGCGTGCTCCAGGCCACTCAGCACTTTAAGTGCTGCATTCAATCTCTGATGTGCCGTCGAAGCGCCGCATTATAAAGTGTGCGCAAGTCGCGCCCCATGTCGCCAGGCGCATCGGCTTGAGCGCGTGTCGGATAGAGCCGGTATTTATCGGACAACTGTATTTACCGGCCCTTTTGGGCTTCGATGTATCAGCGGATAGTTGCCTCGGACACGGCACCGACCGTGGCGCAGGATTGGCTCCAAAAGTGTCGGCAACCGAAACCGAAGGTGCGCTCCGGCGGAAGCGATGCGTTCGCTTTGATCTTGCCAACGAGCTCAGCGGGCGCCCAACGCGGATCGGTCTTGATAACAGAGTGATCCGGCATCATTTCGAGCACGTGGACCTTCATGTCAAGCAACGCCACTGCTCACGAACCAATTCAGCGAAGCGCTTCTCGACGCGATCTGTTAGCACCACGATGGTGTCGGACACCAAACCACGTGACAATTGAGGCTGGAAACAGCAGCAGCATTCCTGGCGTATGGTGCGCCCGCAATCCATGCCGGCTTATATAATAGCGGCGCAACAACAGGGACGGCGCCGGCTTCGGCCGACAGTCCCCGCGCCGGAAGTAGATGGTTCGAATGACCTGAGCCGTCTCGCCGGCTTTTTGCCGTAATGTCGGGAACCTGGCTCATATTGCAACGTTTGATTTTTGTGCGCGAGGTTCCCACATGGCTTCGCGCCGCCCCGGCGCCTTGGCCCCCACGCCAAGCTGGCGTCGGGGTTTTTGGCTGCGCTACCGTAGCGACTGCGGAGAAAACATCCGCCGATTCCCTCTGTGGCGCCGCGCCCTTCCTACGCTGCCAGGATGCCTTCGAGGCCGGCGAGCGCTTCTGACTCACTTGGCCATCTCGGCTCGGCCATCGGGTCACCCTCGAACCCCCGCCACCCACGCAGTCATCCGATCCGATCGTTCTGCGCTCCAATCAGCGACATCCTTGACCAGCCCCTCGGCGAGGCGGTCTGCATTCTCAAGCTCCTCGCTCGCTCTGGCGCGGCGGCGACCTGGTAGGACCGGGCCACAATGCAGTGCCACAAGCAGCGAGGGGCTTGAGTTCTACGGCATCGCCAAGCTCTGACAACCGCTTGACCAGGCGCCTTTCTTGCTGGTCCGTGGATGGCGCCTGAAGTGGTCGAGGTCGTGATACATCGTGCCTCCTTGAGCATGTGGTAGACGGCGGTCAGATGGAGGCAACGACCGCCATGATCGCCTTCTTGGGGCCGCGCTGGGCTTTGAGGCGATGGAACTGTGCCTGCAAATAGTTGCCTTTTTTTTTGCTGCCGCCAAGCGCACTGCCGAGGAGGCGGATCGTCCCGACTTTTCTACAACGTTCACCACCATCGCTTGTATGGGCTTTTCATTGTCAAGCGGTTTCAGAGCGGCGATCTCTCTTTCTTCCTTTCTTGATCGGTTTCTTTGTTCGATCTGGAATCCCGTTTCTTCGCCCCGACCCGCAGTATTGCAAAAGCCGACGCGCGCAGGAGCTGTCAAGGTTGGCCATCGCACCAACCTTTCCACGCCCTCTGCCCTTGCCAGGCCA
>JASHRR010001155.1 GCA_030037185.1 Xanthobacteraceae bacterium
GGACTAGAGCATCGCGAGCTACGTCAAAGACCGGATTTCTGGAGTTTGTAGCGCGACGATAAGCATTTGCCATTATGGTTAATATGTCGCAATACGAGGAGATTTCTACATTTTCCAATGCGGAAATGTAATTCGTTAACCATAATCAAGGCAATGTCGCCCAAAAAGGGTCTTGATTTACCTGCCCTACTAAACGCGAGAATAAGATTTGTGCCAGTCGACTCGGCCCAAGGAGCTGGCGATGCGTCGCGGTTCGGCTTTCTCCACAATCGTGCTCAGCGCCGTAGCGATAGCGGGCGACGCCGAAGCGAAGCTGGATTTGTACATCGACAAGTCGACGCAACAGATGTCCGTCATTCGCAACGGTGCGCTGCTTTACGCCTGGCCTGTTTCGACTGGGCGGGACAGATTTTCAACGCCCAGCGGCGTCTTCACGCCGGAGCGCCTTGAGCCGATCTGGTACTCCAAAGCCTATTACAACGTCCCGATGCCCTACGCCATCTTCTTTCACAACGGGTACGCGATTCACGGCAGCTACGACATCACGCAATTGGGGGGCCCGGCATCACATGGCTGCGTTCGACTTCATCCCCAAGAAGCCGCACTGTTGTTTGCAATGGTCGAGCAGGAAGGCCCCGCTAATACCACAATCGTGGTTGGGGGCGGGCCGCCCGCTCCCCCGCCGCCGCGCTACCGCGGTTTGGGTGAGCCGCCGCCATACGTTCGCGACAGCGCAATCCCGCCAGGCGCCTATCCGCCCAATCCGGGGGTGCCGCCTTACTACGACCCCTATCATTATGTTGACGGGCCCGAACGGAGGCGCGGCGATGACGGCCGATCAGCGATAAGGGACGCTTACCTGAATCGACCGCCACCGCCGCGGCTTGACGCGGAGGCACCGACGGAACCGCCGCCCGGCCCGGGCGGCCGCTATCGCCCGCCCCCACCGCCGCTCGATGCGCAGGTAGGGATGGAACCGACGCTGCCGCCACGCCGCGGCTACGGGCCGCCTGCATCGCGTTTCGACGGGCAGGCGGCGACTGAACCGGCCGTTCCCCCGCGCGGCCGCTATCGGCCCCCGGCGCCTGTCCCAGTCACCGCGAAATCGAATTCGAAATGCCCCACTTGCGCGGCTAGCCGCGCATCCGACGAGCCGGTGAATCATAACGCAAGCGCAAACCACTCGGCCAAATCTGCGCCCCCGTCGTCGTCACCTCTGTCGCCTCCTTCTGAATCGGTGCGGCTGCCGTCGGCGCCCTCCGGATCGGCGCCGTCGCCGTGGCCGCTGTCCGCATCACTTGCGCCTCCACCGGCCCAGCCCGCATCGCCATCTCCGCCAGCGCCGGCGGCATCGGCGACGCCGGCGGCATCGCAGCCATCTGAACCACAGCAGTCGGGCTCGCGCTACAGGGTTCTGCCAAGATCGTACTGGGCCGGAGCATCATGGCGGTGGCGATTGAAGGCTGAACACGAGATCAGCGCTCCTTCTCTCGCTCCCAACTCTCAGTGAGTCGCCGCCTACAAAATATGGTCGCATATTGTTCGATCTTGGTAAGCACACGCGGCTGCTCGGTTTCTGGCGCGATCGTTACCGAGCGCCCCGCATGCGCCGATTCCCCCATCGAGGTTTGGCGTGGATTGAGGAGAACGGGACAGATGCGCCGTGCACGCCGGTTCGCCTGCGGACGCAGCGAACTCGAGTGCTCACACCCCAGCACCAAGCTTGAAAATTTAACGCTCGTCGTAACTGCGGGTGCAGTTTCTGCTCGAACAGGCGGCGCCCCGGCGCCGCACGCCAATGTTCAATTATCATGCACCAAGATGCCGGCGCCGCGCCCCGGCGCGATGCCGACTGACGAACCATGAGATGTCGTCCGGACAGGTCACCGATGTGAAGCTCTGCGCGATGCAGGGTGGCGCAGCACAGATAGATTGGAAAACCCTCTCGCGTTGGAACAATTTGGAGCGTGGCGGCCTCGACGGTCCGCGTTGACAAAAGCCGTCAGAACCTCAGCATTTTCTGACCAATCGCGCCTGTTGCACAGCCGTCGTTGCTCTCCTGGAGTTCGCGCAAACCAATGAACGCCGCAAGCGCGTTCCAGTCGAACTGAACTATTTCTTGGCGTCATGCCCGGGCCTGCCGCCGCGGCTTTTGGCCGGGGTCCTCCGCGACGCGCCCATGCCACCGTAACGTCACGCTGCTCGCGAGGCACGCTCGTCCAACAATCCAGCGCCGTTCAGCGCCACACGGATGCGCTCGATTTCGGCGGCGCCGAGCTTCACCAAAGGCGGGCGCACCACCGCGCGCGGCAGCCGGCCGAGCAGCACCAAGGCTTCTTTCATCCGGTTGTGCATGTCGACGAACGGGTCCGCGTAGAAGGCGCGCGCGAGCGGGTAGATGCGGTCGTTCGTCGCCTTCGCGGCGGCGAGATCGTTATCCGCCACGGCGCGAAACAACTGCACCTGCAGGTCGGCAATGACGCTGCCGGAGCCCGACAACAGGCCCTTGCAGCCGAGTACCAGCGAGGAGAACAGCCATGACGAATGGGTGGTGAGCACGCTGACCGGACGCGGCAGGCCCTGCAGCGTGCGGACCTGCCACTCGTGAAGCTGCACGTTGTTGGTCCAGTCCTTGATGGCGCAAATCGACGGCACCGCCTCAATGAGCCGCAACAGTGTGTCCGGGGGATAGCCCTGGCCCGTTGCCAGCGGATACTGAAATACGATGATCGGCAGGTCGGAGGCCTCGGCAATGCGACGGAAATGGGCAATCGCCATGTCGGCGCTCTGCCCGAGAGTGAACGGTGCGGGCGGGAAGACCAGCAATGCCGAGGCGCCGCCCGCCATCGCAGCGCGCGCTAATCGGGCTGCCTCCAGACTGCCATCCGCCCAAACGCCATGCACGATCGGCAGCTTGTCGCCGACCTCCTCGCCGGCAATTTCCATGACCCGGCGCTGCTCCTCGAACGTGCAGGAGGCAACTTCGGTCGAGTGCGCGTTGATCGTAATGGATGAAAGCCCGTCCGTCGACGCAACCTGGCGCAGGTGAGCGCGAAAGCATTTTTCGTCGATCGCAAGATCGTCCGCGAAGGGCAGCAGTACGGCGGGAATGACGCCCTCGGGAACAAAGGTCGGATGGCGGATCATGAGAGGCTCCTCACTGCGTGGCCGGCAGCGAATGGCGGCGCGGTGCGCCGGCAACCTAGCCGATCAGCCAGCCGGCCGCACGGGCAAAATCGGGCCGCGTGGAACGGCCGAGCGGTTATTGCGTTGGAGAGCGCCACGGCTTGCGGGTGCTCTGTCCGCTCAGCGACAAACCTGATCTTTCGGCCATAAAGGCGGTATGAAGCACCTTGTTTGCTTAGGTCGGGAAGAGGGTTGAAGGAGGGGGATCACATGAGATTGCGAGGATTGCGTAAGATGAGAGATGTTCCATCCGGATCGATCCGGTTCGCAACAATCGTGATACTCGGATTGCTGGCCAGCGCAATGTCCGGGTACTTTCGCCCGGCGAAGGCCGAGACGGCCCGCGACGCCTGCACCCAAGATGCTTTCAGGCTCTGCAGCGACGCCATACCGGATGTCGCGCGAACCAAGGCGTGCCTCGCAAGACACCGCAGTAGCCTCAGTCCGCTATGCCGGGCAGCCTTCTCGGGCCGTAGTACCGCGCGTCGCTACCGTGCCCAGGCGGGCCATTATCGCCGCTATCGCTATTAATTGCCACTAGCCCTCCGTTCCGCCGCCTCAACCAATGGAACCACTGCTCACCTACGCTTCGCCTTCTCCTCTGGCATCCTGACGCTATCAGCACCTGCTCTCGCTTCGTCGTTTCAGGTTGCCACTCGCGCGCAAGGTGGCTTCCGGCCGGCTCGCCGTTACCGGGAGGGTGTCGAACCCTCTGGATCACTACGAGAGGTTTCAGTTCGCATCGTCATCCTGCCTGCTGGCATCCTGTCGCTATGACGCTGCCCTTGCGGCAATCTCCCCTCGACAATGTTGTAGAGGAGCAAGACACGTTTCGTGCTTGTCGCGAGCTTGTCTTGAGTCCTTCGAGAGGTTCGAACCGAGGAAGCCTTCGCACCTCGGTCTTGAACCTGTCCGCAACGTGGCGGGGCCGTGATCCCCGGCTGAGTCTGGTAACTGCGGGCTTCCGAGCAGCCGCCAAGCGGCTCAACCCCCGTCAGGGCCCTTCAGCGAGGGGACTGGTTACAGGCGGCGGAAAACGGAAGGTGGGGTCAACCATCCCGCCTCGCTTGTTTCAGCAATCACTCAATTGCCGCCGCCGCATTCTGGGAATGCGCGATGGACACAGTCGCGCAGCACCGCCCTCGGAATTGCCGTTTGCCGCAGTTCTTTGGGCTCAAGCGTGCCATTCTTGTCAACGTCGATACGATCGAACGTCCGACCCATGAAGTCCAGGAACTCTTCTTTCGACACAACACCGTTCTGGTCTTTATCCATCATGCGCAGGAGTTGTCTCACATCCCTATCCGCCGTCGCTGCCGTCTGCCTACCGGCCGCGAGCGCTGCGGTCGACATCGTGCCGACAACGAACGACGCTGCGATCAGCGCGATTGCTTTACGGATCATAATGGTTGTCCCCTCCGTTTGAGTTCGCGACCCGCTGTCTATGCTTGAGGCAATCTTTGCGAAGGGGTCGGAGCCTACGCACAGGCGTAGCGTCGCACTCGCACATTAAGATAAATTAATATTTTACCCAGAAGAGGGATCGTCAAAAAGGCAGCGGCGCACCGCAAGTTCTTTAGACTTGATCTCTGGTCCGCCAGCCCAACCGGGAGCCGGATATGGATCCTGCGACCTCATTGTGCCTGATCTCCAGCTCCTTGATGATCGGCCACCAGTTCTCGGCATCGACCTTGCGCAGCGCGCCGAGCCGCCGTCCGTCGTGCGCGTGGAAAAACTTCAAACCCAAGGTCGACAATTCGAGACTCCACCGCCGGATCGGCCAATGCGTGAACGCATTGAGCTTGCCGATAATATCTCTCGGTATGCCCCTCGGCGCGAACAGCCCATACCAACCCGAGCAGGTCGGCGCCGGCAGCCCATCGCGGCAAAAAGTCGGGATGTCGGGCACTTCTCGCCTGCGACTGCCCGCATTCGCGCTATTTGCGTTGTTCGCTGCATCGGGGAAGGCCTGGCATACGTAAACTATCCGTGGTCCATTATAGGAGGCGATAGAGGCATTGATTGCGTTTTTTCGAGCCCTGAGCAATGAGATCAGGGCGGACGGAATCGGGGGTTTGGCAGGCCCGTGCAAACTTTGCCTAATTCCGGCCGCCACCTTTCATGCAGCAGCTGCGGATGAAACACTCAAGTTTCGAACCATCATGCTCAGTGTGCAAACTCAGGACGCCGGCGGCGTTGATGGGCCTCTTGTCCCCCTTCACGGGGGCTGGCATCGCTTCCTGACGGAACCGTGGGGACTACGTATTTCGTCAGCCTCAGCGAGTACGTCAAGGGCTCAGGGCCAATCACGCCAGTGTATTTCAACGTGACACTCGATGACGGTTACGTGTTGTGACTGAAGAATAGTGCTGAGGCCAAGACCATCAGAACGCGGAGGAGAATGCGATTAATCCCGTACGGCGCCTTGATGGCGCTGGCGGCCACGACGGCGGGAGCGGAGGGCGCGGTGCTCGGGTAATATTGTTTGGCGATCGCCGGCCCTTTTTCATCCGCGGAAGGAACGTCAACAATATTGATCCATCATCGCCAAGAACCGTGGGAGCCGGATCGACTGTTTACACGCACCAATCACCTCATTGTCTGAGGTCTCCAGCCGGTCACAGAATCCAAGCCAATCTCCAACGCCATGCTGGCTTACCACATTTGACCGTCAAAGCACCGCGCCGCGCGCCAACCGATCGAGCTGGTCGCGGATGTGAGCTGCTTCTGCCGGCGTATTGGCAAG
>JASHRR010001156.1 GCA_030037185.1 Xanthobacteraceae bacterium
TCGAGGTGGCGGATGCCCAGCCGGCCGCGACCTATTACGGTGTCGTAGTCGATAGTGCCACCAACGAGCCGTGCGGTACTTTGTCGGTGCGCATCCTGCCTTAGGACGGCGATAACGCGCGAGAGCCTGTCATGGAACAAGGTAAGGCCCCGACAGTGGTTCTTGAAACACTGGAAGAATACGGTGCCGTAACTCGCGCCGCCATGAAGCCGTATTTTCCCGAGGGAAACCCGCGGCGACACTTATACGATTTGCTGCCGGAATATCCCTCGCGAGGAGGCAAGATGATGCGGTCCAGCCTGTGTATCGCGACCGCGCGGGCCTTCGGCGCGAGCCTTGAGGACGCGCTTTATACCGCGGTGGCGATCGAGCTGATGCACAACGCCTTGCTGATTCATGACGACATCGAAGATGAGAGCGAGCAGCGGCGGGGCAGGCCCACGCTGCATGCTTTGCACGGGATTCCACTGGCGCTCAACGCGGGTGATGCGTTGACACTGCTCAGCCTGCGTCCCTTGTTCGACAACTTCACCCGCATCGGCCCGCGGTTGGCCTATTCCATTGTCCGGGAAACCGAGCGCATGGCCTGGGAATCAGCGGAAGGCCAGGCGATGGAGTTGGGATGGCGCAAGGACAATTGTAACAGCCTGAGCGACGCCGATTATCTCATCATGGTGCTGAAGAAGACGTGCTGGCTTGCCTCCATCCATCCGAGCCGCGTCGGCGTGATGATCGGCACGCGCGATAGCACCGGTCTCGATCCCTTCAATCGCTTTGGGTTTTTTCTGGGCGCGGCCTTTCAGATCCAGGATGATCTGCTGAACCTTGTAGAAGATGAGGCGTACGGCAAAGAGCTGAACGGCGACATTCTCGAGGGCAAGCGCACGCTCATGCTCAATCATGTTTACCGGCTGTCGTCGCGGCCGCAGCGCCAGCGACTGGCCGCGATTCTGGATTCCGAGCGCGAATTGCGCACGGCAGAGCAGGTTGGCTGGATCAGAGGGTTGATGGACGAATACGACTCGATCGCATATGCGCGCGGTATCGCGCATGGCCTCGCGGGAGCCGCCCTGCACGAATTCGCGTGCATTTATGACGTGTTGCCAAACTCACGCGATAAGCAGTTCATCCAGGGACTGGCGACCTGGATATTCCATCGGACGTGACGGCACGAAACCTGAAATGCCATAAATCGCGACCTTACCGATCCGGCCTTTCAGGACGTGAACCTTGCGAAATAAGAGGACGCAAATGCCGCGTAACTCAAAGCCCGAATACGTCGACCCGGGGAGAAAAGAAGCGATTTCGTTCAAGCCGCCCTTCCTGTTCCGCAATGTGACCGCACGTGTGTTTCCGCTCAAAGCGAATATGGCGCGGCTGACGCAATTCTGCGATCAATACCTCAACATGGACATCCCGCCCGAAATTGTCCACTTCACACCGGCGCTGCCGTACGTTTATTTCACGGCGCTGAATTACGGCAGGATGTCTGCCGCGTCCTTACAGGCGCAAGGCCTCGGCTGGGTGGCGCAGCATGAGGTGTGCTTCACGGTAGTGCTTCAGCAATGGCGCAAAATCCACGGTAAACTGAAATTCCAGGACTGGGCGACCGTCTCGCCTTTCATCTTCGTCGACGCCCCGATGTCGCAGACCACAGGGCGCGATGTCTATGGCTGGCCGAAGGTTCTGGCGCGCATCGAGCCCCACACGCCGCTGTGGGCTACCCATCCGCGTTCGCCGACGCGTTTGTTCACCATGAGCACGAAGATGTTCGGCCGTGTCTATGCGGGCGAGGACGAAAAATCGTGTGTTTTGGTAGAGGTCGATCGCGACCCTGCGGCCTCGTATGCCGAATTTCCACCCGACCTGAATTGTCCGTGGTCCGTCACCACTGCTGTGCCCAATCTCATTCGCAGTTCGCTTTCCTTGATGGGCGACGCGGCTGACATCGTTACGGGACTGCGCCTGCGCGGTTACCCGGCTGGCCGGGATCTCGGCGCCTTGCCGAGGATGGCCGGTATGGCCGGCAGCTATATCAGGCATATGCTGCCCGGAATGCTGCTGCCGTCTTTTGGTCAGCGCCGTTCGCCGGGGGACGATCCGGACGGGGCCCGGGTGTCACTCGCCGGGACGGTTGAGTTGAACAAGCCACCGCTAAACGCGCGAACTATTAACCTGAAGCAATTTCGTGATGCGGAAGACCCGAACCTCGCCTGCTATAAGGCGCTGGTGGAATCCGACATGGGCGTTGACAGGTTCAACGGCGGCGGGCTGCTGGGAGATTGGGATTTGCTCCGGGGCGATCCCTCCGGCGGCTATACGGTCCGCATTTATCGATACACAGCGCAACCGATCATGGAGTTGCTGGGGATCGCGGTGGACGACACCGAGCCAAACCCGAGCGAGGGGTCGGTGGCGATATTGAAGCCGAGCTTTCCATTCTGGTCCGACGTCGATTTGTATTATGGCGCCGGACAAGTGCTTTGCTCAAAGGCACGGAAAGGTCCTTGGTTTAATGAATTCAACCCAACGGATGCCCTGCACGACGGCGCCCGTCTCATCCCCGCGGACATTGTGTACAACGACACTCTCGGCGCCGCCACGCAGCCCGTCGTCGGACCTTTTCATTTTCCAGATGTGACGGTGCAGGTTTATCCATTGCTAGCCGACCAGGCGCGACTCAACGACTTCGTTGACGGTTATTTGAACAAGCTTTTCAAGCCACCAAGAGATGGAAAGCCGAAAATGAAATTTGAGACCATGGGGGCCTACGCCTATCTGATCGTCAATGTGATTGGCGACAAGCGCGGCACTATGTGGTCAAGCAACAACAATATTGGCTGGTGGGCCGAGCGTGAGGTGTCGTTCTGTATACCGGTCAAGTGGTACGACGAACACGATAAGCTGATCAGTCTCGCCATGATCGAACCGTTTGTCTACGCTAACAAAGACCGGGCCGTCATCACCGATCGCGAGGTCAACGGTCGCAATTCGGTCGTGGCGACCATTGATAGCCCGAACGATGTCTGGATGTCGCCAGACGGACCGGCCAGCGAACGCCGGCTTTTGCATGTGGCTACCCAAATCTTTCCGGCTTTGAACTTGGGCCAGCGGGCGGAGGAGCGCAAGTTGATTGAAATTGATCAATGCGACGTGCTGCCGCCTGAAGACAAAGAGGGATGGCGCGGTATAGCGGCTACCTGGGGACGCTTCCTCGTTGACGACCTGAAACGCAAGACTTGGCTGGCGTCCGCCCAGAGTCGACAATTGGAGGACGCCAAGGCCCTTGCGCTGGAGATCCTCGCGCATGGTGCGCCGATGAACCGGATCACCCTGAAGCAATACCGCGACGCCGATGAAGTGGATCATGCCTGCTATCAGGCGCTAGTACATACACAGCGTGCGATCACCCGCGTCTACGATATCCGCGAAATCCAAGACCGTGTGCATGTGCGACTCCATCAGGTCGCTGGCCATCCGATTGCCCAGGTGCTCGGTTTGAAAATCAAAAGCGTTCATTCAGCAGCCGGCAACGTGGTTGATATTCTTCAGCCAATCCGACCGTTCTGGATGCACATCGCGATGAAAGAAGAACTCGGATCAATCATCGGTACGGTCGATCCCGCGATAGGGCAGGATTCGTCAAATGAAAAGCGGTATGGTAGAAACAGGGTGTGGAAGTTCAGCCACCCTTGGTTTGGCGGCGATCGGCTGGAGGCGGATGGGGAGACCGCACGACGGCCGGCCGGCGGGCCTTATTTCCTGGCGGATCAGGATACGAGGGTCGGCCGATCGTTGGGCGCCCACGATTGGCTGGGTTCCCGCGATCGCGGCGGTAACAACCCCTACATCGATCTGAAAGATCATGCGACGAAATGGTTGCGCAATTCCTGGACCAATGAACTGGCCTGGATCAAAGTCAACGTAAAGCAAGACAGTTGGACCGATTCTGACCTGGACAAAATCAAACGTAAACTTGAAAAAATCAAACAAGAACGAAAAGAAACCTGGTCCCCGACGGCACGCTTCGATCCCGAGATGTTCACGCAGTTTTTGAAGATGGAAGCGTCGTCGATCAACGATTTCTGCGATGCCCTTTCGATCGAAAATATGGTGGCTCTGGCGCGGGCGGCGGCACTGGCGGACCTGGCGCCAGCACGTCCAAGTGCGGCGGAGGCCGCATCGAGCTCGCAGGCTGGTGGCGGGTTGCCAGCCCAGGCTGGGACGCTGATGGAAGATCTCGAGAAGATGGGAGACGTTCTGAAACAAAATTATGATCCATCTTCACAATCGGTCAAAGAAATATTGGACGGCCTGTTGACCAAGGATAAAAACGACTTTGAAACTTGGGCAAATAGTCCGGGGCTTTGGGATGAACGGTTTCGTGGCCTGCCCGAAAGATCTCGTCTGGCGTGGATCAAAAGGTTGCCCGCGAGCATGTCGGAGGAAATCTCTAAAGTGTTGACTAAACACCCTCCTACGCCCGTCCATAGCGGGCCGTTCATGGAGTTCCCCGTCGTTACGGTATCGGACGAAAATCTATTCGCCGAAATAGCCAAGCTTATCGAGATGCTTCACGTGTACGATGATTGGAAAGACCCCTCGCGTTGGCAACGCCTGACTCCAAAGGCAGCGGGAGAGTCCATCCGAAAGCTTGAGGAAGTGCAGGTCGTCCTGGAGAGTATCCTCAGTTGCGCGTGGGAGAACCGGGACGAGAAGACATTGAGAGACTCGGAACCTGAGGACTCAAAGCTCGAACATCGTATTCCGACCGGATCGGTGGGCTCGGAAGGCGATGAGTGGTTTGAGAAACAGGGGCTCTGTAAATGGGAAGATGGAGATGGAGACAAGCGGTGGTGGATTGTTCCGGCTCAATAGCCAGAAACTAACTGCGCACCGTTCATTGTCTGAAAGCCACTTGCCATGCCCCGCGACGCAGGAGAGTGATTCATCCCTGGCCACCTGCTGATCTACGGTGCCAGCGGCTACACGGGCCGGCTTCTCGCGGGCCACGCCCGCCTGCGCTGCATCAGCACCATCCTCGCGGGCCGGAGCCCGAGCCGAATGGAGTCCGTCGCGCGGGCATTGACCCTGCCATACAAGGTGTTAGCACTGGAAAATCCACGCGAGCTGGACGCGGCGCTGCGTGACGTTACCGTCCTGATCAACGCCGCCGGGCCATTCGAAATCACCGCTCGGCCGATCGTGGAGGCCTGCCTGCGCACGGGTACGCACTACCTCGACGTTACCGGCGACCTGCCGATCTTGCAATATTTGCATGGCCTTGACCGGGCGGCGCGCGAGGCCGATGTTATGATCATGCCAGGCGCCGGCTTTGTCGTCGTGGCATCGGATTGCCTCGCGGCACATGTCGCGGCCCGCCTGCCGGACGCCCAATACCTGTGGCTGGGTTTTTCGCGCGGCGACGCGATCTCACGCGGAAGCTTCACCTCTATGCTCGGTCTGATTGGCCAGGATGTGACCATACGGCGCGACGGGCGCCTGTGCACCGTTCCCATGGGGAGGCTGGAACGCGCGTTCGACTATGGTGGCGGCGGAAGACTCAGCATTGCGGTCCCCTGGCCCGACGCCTTTACCGCTTATTACACCACAAAAATTCCGAATATCGAGGGTTACCTGGAAGCCGATCTGTGCGCGCGGTCCGCCTCACAGATATCGTCGTTCTTCGCGGCGCCGCTCCGTCTCACGCCGGTCCGGAACCTGTTGACCCTGATGGCCCAGGCCTTGCCGGAAGGCCCGTCCGAGGCACAGCGCACGGCGACGCCCAAGGTGATCGTGGCTGAGGTGGAAGACCGGTATCGCCGGCGTGTTCGCGCCCGATTGCATACGCCGAATGTTTACACCTTCACGGCACTTGCGGCGCTCGCGATCGCGCAGCGTGTAGTCGATGGCGAAGCTCGGGCGGGTTTTCAAACCCCGGCCGCCGTTTATGGCCCGGACTTTATTCTGAGCTTTGAGGGCGTGCGCCGGGAAGAGATCACCAAGCGTCGCTGATCAACACGCTGTCCGGTCGGCAAGATGCACACCGAGCCTTTTCATCACGTCACTGCCAGCACACCCGCCAGGCGTTCGGCGTGACCGGTGGCGCCGATCGCCCGATAGAGGTCCAGTGCTTGGCGCAACGCACGATCCGACGCCGCCGCGTCGCCAACGGCGCCCGCGAAGCGACCGCGGAGTTCCAGAATGCGGGGCAATAACGAGTGGCCTTCGATCGAGGCGACCAACTCCTCCGCTCGGTCGAGGGCAGCCTCGATCTCCGCTCGCGGCACCTGTGGTTCCACCCCCAGCAACACTTGAGCTAGCGCGATCTGCGCGTGCGCTTCGAAATAGTAGCATCCACCCGCGCGTCCGAGATCGATGCCCTCACGCGCCGCTGCCAGGGCCTCGGTCCGTTCGCCCAGCGCGAGGTGCGCTTCCGCGAGCATGGCGAGAATCTGAGGGACAAGGGCAGCTAGTGTACCTCGATCACGCGCGATGGCGGCGCTAGTATGGAGTGATTCGCGTGCCCTGGTCGGTTGCCCTTCGGTTAAATAGGCGTTGCCGAAGGAAAAGTGTGCCAGGCTTCGGCACAAGTCGTTGTCGATCTGCTCCGCGACTTCGAGACACCGGCTGCTACGATCCAGAACTGGCCCAGGACCACCGCGTGTGTAAGCGAGCCAGGTCGAGACGTGAAGCGACCAATTCAGAACCTCGAAATCTCCCGGCACGTCGGCGATACGTATGGCCTCCTGGGCTTGACTTTCGGCCTCTTTCAATCGACCGAGATACATGAGGCCAAACGTGCGGGCCGCAAGGGCGGCCGCGCGCGGGCTATAGCCGGTAATGGCCTTGCCCATGGAACTGTCCGATCCGACTTCGGCGAGGACGCGTTCCGAC
>JASHRR010001157.1 GCA_030037185.1 Xanthobacteraceae bacterium
GTTTCGCAGCGGCGAGCGCAGCCTTCGTGCGGTCGGAGTCTTGGCTTCGTGCTCGGCGACGGCTGCGAGAATGTGGATCGTGAGGCGATTGGCTTGCGGGAAATCGACGGCCTCGAACTCGACGCCTGCTTCCATCCCAAACGCGACGTTGCGGGCGAGCCGGTCGAGCTTGGCAATGATTAACTTAGCACCGTGACCCCGGCAAGCCGCGAGAGCGTCCGCAAGCTTGGGCCGGTCTTTGCGCTTGCCGGACTCGATTTCCTTGAACTCGCCAACAATGCGCCAGTCGCCGCCGTTGAGGTGGTCCCGCACCGCATGGCCCCCATACCCTCCATGGCGCGTACCTTGGACACGTCAATCGAGGCGCGCCGCGCTTCCTCAAGAGACCCTAGGCCGCCAAGTCTCGCAATAGCCCGATTGCTCGGCGGAAGGCCGAGTAACGCTTTCGGGTCGCGCGAGGAAGCGAACTGATTGTTCGCTCCTCACCATCCGGCACGAAATAGTCGGTAAACCTGCGGGTCGCGTTGCCACTTTCTCGGAGGCCGACGGTGCCAAGCTGTCCCTCAATGCGTGCGTCGAGAACTAGATTTTCCATGTCAGGCCAAGTCAGGCATAACACACACCGGATGAAGGCCCCACGATCGTCGGGCCCGCAATAGCCGCCGCGGTTAAGTTCGTCGTCAGCCTTCTTAATCTCTGCGTAAATTATGCGACTGGGGCCGGAATGGGGAAGGGGCCAAGACCATAGCGGGCAGCCGACGTCGCCGAACCGCAGCAAAGGATTGATGCAAAACTCTTGCGCAAAGCCGAGTGCGGGCATGTTGGAGAACCAGGCGCCGGCTGATGCCCTCTTGGTGGCGCGATCCAGGGCAGTAGTCCCAGCTCCAGATGGTTCCGGGAGACATACGTCGGTCAGAGACAAAACCGACGCACCCACTGGCTTCAGAAAGTCGGCGCACTCGGCGGTAACCCGAGCATCATGTGTTACTAAAACCAGCTCCCGTAGAGGCCGTGCCTTCAAGATCGTCGTATCGGCGACACACTCCTTCAGTTTGGATCAGCACTTTCTACTGTAGTACAGACAAGTCAACTCAGAATGCTATGGTTGGCGATCGCCCTGCATAAGCCGTGCTGATGTAAGACAGTCCTCTCGTCAAGGCGTGATACAACGGAAGGGGCCGCCATTGCTGGAGACCCCTGAAGCTCTCAGCAGTCAAGGTCTGAAGAGATCGCCGTCGCCACGACGGCGCAATTCCTTTTCAAACAAATCATGCTGGCGTTTAAGTTCTTTGGCCGCTTCTTTGAGTCCCCAAACGTGTAATCGCCGACGGGCTGACCAAGTATCGGCGTTTGCCAAATGGGGGCACGCGACCCGTTTACTTCTTCTCTCATGCTGCAATCTTCCTTCAGTTGGTGGACTTGAAGGGGCGGACCCGCCCGAAGGTGTCCCGCTGACCGCTGCATTTGGTCCCGTTAGGGACATCAGCGCCATGGCCTGCAACCACGTAGTTGCCCGGCAAGGCCTCCACATTGGAGATGCCATGTGAGACGTCAAGAGCCGCGTCCCACAGCTTCGGTTTTATGGTTTTTGAGTTTTGGTTTTAAGTTTTTAGACTAGTTTTCGGTTTCTGGCTTTTCGATTTTTGCTCGAGAGACTCTGAGAAGGGGCCCCGACGCTCCTGCCGCCCCGCCGGAAACAAGGTCACCCCCGACTTGCCGACCGGCGATTCTGCCGGCCGCGCCGAGATCGGCGGGCCTCAGGCCGCCAATCGCTTGCGCACCCGCAGCCGGCCATGCTTGACCGGTGTAAGGCCCAATCAAAGTCGGAACGAAGGTCCGTTCGTGGCCCGAAGCCGCAGTAGTGACCTTCGTCGTGGCACATCCGCAGTTGACGTAACTTCGGACGTGCCAGTCACGGAGTCTGGTTGGCCGCCGTTTGGTCAAAAACCCGTCTGACCGCCTTTTCATGCGGCCTCTTGATAATAATAACGCAGGAGTCCGCCCAATCGGTCACGGCATTGGACGCACCGCTCTCGATCGAGGTCACGGTTCCGAGGAAATAGCAAGACGTTGTCCTTTCCTTGGTGGTTGCGCTCCTCATGGTAGTGGTCAACGTATTGGCTCAGGGCCCGCCGTAGCGAACGCTCACCAAAAAGGATAAGCTTGGACAAGCACTCTTCTTTCGCCGATCTGACCCAACGCTCCGCGTAGGCATTCAGGTTCGGGCTCCGCGCAGGCAGCGCCAATGGTTCAACCTGACCTGACGCAATGATGGCCCGGAACGACTGGGTAAATTTCGTGTCGTGATGATGCAGGAGATAGCGGCAGTCCCGTAGGATCCCGCATGCTTCCATGGTCACGTTTCGTGCCATTTGCTTCATCCATGGCTCGTTGGGATGGATGGGGATCCCGGCGATGTCCACCCGACGGCTCTCGAGATGGATGAAAAATAGCACGTAGTAGGTCATGAGCCCGCGCAGAGTGAGCACCTCCGCGGTGAAGAAGTCGATGCCCGCCAACAGCGCCAAGTGGGTGCGAATGAACGCCGACCAAGTGGTCGTGCGCATGCGCTCCGGCGCCGGCGCCAGACCGTGGCGCTGCAGGACATTGCCGACCGTCCAGATTGGCCAACGCCCCGGCAATCCGGGCATAACCCCAGTCCCGGTTCTCCGCGGCCAAACGAACGATCAGTTGCTTGACCTTGCGCGTCACCCGCGGCCGGCCCGGGCCGCGACGAGCTTTCGAGCCATCGAACTTGTGGGCGACCAGCTTGCGATACCAGGCCAGGATGGTGTCGGGCTTAGCCACAGTTGCGACCTCGGCGAGAGCCGTGCGGCTGAGCCGATGCCCGATTTCACCAAGCGTGGAGCGCTCGGCGTCCGAGAGCTTCAAGCGTCGATTCAACTGGGCTTTCAGAATGCGGTTCTCGGCGGTCAAATATTCATTCCGCGCCAGCAGTTCTTGGTCCACCGTCCCAGTGACGTAGGCCAGCATGCGTGCCCAATCCATGACGCCCCCCTTCGTGCCGACCTACGGCGTCATCGAAATCCCATCCTGGCAGTGGTAGCCGACAGATTCTAGAGCGTTCCGCTTTTTTGACCTTACGACTCCGCCCACCTATGTGAACGACGGAGAAATTCAACATCACCTTTCGACTGGACAGCGTCGATGATCTGCCTCCCCTGGAGGAGATCGAGCTTCTGCGCGATCGGCGCCCGATGCCGCCTGAGCTGAGCGGCGATTTGCCCGGCAGCGAGGGTCCTGAGGAAGAGGGTGACGGAACGGATGACGGCCGGGAAGAAGAAGGGAGTGCGGTTGGGGTTTAGCGATGCGCGGCATCTTTTCCTCTTCACGGCCTCCTTGTTCCTTAGTCAAAAGTGATGGGATGTTCGATGTGGATAAGAGATGAATGACGCCTTTGCATCGCCGGCGGCAGTCGTTGCGGCTGACATGTTGCGCCAAACCCCGGACCTGATCCGGGGGAGGCGGATCTTGTGATTGCGCTCGACAGTTTTGAGGGACCGATGGACCTCTTGCTGACACTCGCCCGCGAGCAAAGAGTGGATCTGTCCAGGATCGCTATCTTGCCATTGGCCGAGCAATATCTGGCGTTCATTGACTCCGGGCTCAGAAATTGTGGCTGCAACTCGCTGCCGATTATCTGGTGATGACCGCCTGCCTGGTCTATCTGAAATCGCGTCTGGTGATCCCCATGCCACAGCAAAAAGACGATCACTCCGATGCCGCCCTCGGCGTTGAGGTCGATGACGTGCTTGAGATCGCCGAGAAAATCGACGTCCGAAGTGCCGGGCAGAGCTGCCGTGCTCTGGCTGTAACCTTCTCGGGGCGGGTTCGGGCCAAGTGCGGACTTCCCAGCTTGACCCTTGGAACGCGCTACTGATCGGTTAACGCCCGCATACCCTTCCTGCGCATGACCGAACGAAACGTGGGTAATCAACCCTGATTCCTTTGATCCCTCGGGGGACAGGCGTTGAGGACTGCACCCCAATTTCGCCTGAGCCATCGGTGATGAATGCAATGCGAGAGGCTGTTGGCGATGGGAGCGTGCAGCAAATGCGATATCCCTGACCTGCTGCCGAAATTGTGCAGGACGGGTGGTCAATGAACCGGCGCCATCATGACCGGGATGAAGTCTGTATACCCCCACGATCCGGAGACCCGGACAAGTCTCTGTTCCGCCCCGGGCGCCCCGGGGCGTGACGGCACAAGCGCTGTTCGCGCTGGTGCACGATGATGTCTACTGGCGCGGTCGGGGAGTCGTTCATGAAAGCCAATCAGCGCAGCAGGACCGCCGAGTGGGTCGCGGCCAACCGGGCGGCGCATCTTCTCTACGATCATCCGGTAATCTTTGAAGACAAGCTCGCCATCGAACTGATCAGCCGCTCCTGGCGATGGATCGTCAGCACGCCACTCCTCTACCGGCTCGCCCTTCGCTACACGATGGGAATGGTGAACGCCCGTGGCCGCTTCATGATCCGGGCGCGATACACCGAAGAGAAGCTTGATGACGCCATCCGCGTCGGCATCGATCAATACGTCATCCTGGGAGCGGGCCTCGACTCCTTCGCATGGCGCCGCCGCGATCTTGCCGGCCGGCTGACGATCTTCGAGATCGATCATCCCGATTCGCAGGCCGCGAAGCGCCGCCGTCTCAGGAAGCGCGGCATCGCCGTCCCGGACAACCTCGAATTCATACCTGTCGACTTCGGACGCGAGACCGTCGCTGCGGCGCTCACCCGGTCGCGCTACAGTCCCGGACGCCGCGCATTCTTTTCCATGCTGGGCGCCGCTCAATACATTTCCCGCGAAACCCTGGCGAAGACATTATCGCAGGCATCGCGGCGCCGGGCAGCGAACTCGTGCTCAGCTACATCCAGCCGGGGCGCCTGATCGATCCGGTCCATCTGCCCGAGCATGACCGCGGACTGCGCGCGTCCGCACGGCAGGGCGAGCCGTTTGTCTCGTTTTATGATCCGGCGGAGCTTCCTCAGGAAGTCTGCGCACTCGGCTACGAACTTCTGGAAAGCCTATTGCCGGACGATCAGGCGCTGCGGTATCTCGCCGGGCGCACCGATGGTCTTCGGCCGTCAGCCCTCGTGCTGGCGCCCCTCGCGCATTTCCGGGTGCTGAAGAAGGCGACGCTGCGTGAAGGCGGTGAATAGGTCCTACGGCGGCGAACAGCGCTCCGCGGGAGCCGGCGCCGGCTCAGGAAACAACAGCGACGGGGTTCGCCGCGCGCCCGCGACCCGTAGATGATGACGACATGGCAGCCATAGTCGACGGTGAGCGTGTGGACAATCCCAGGGAGCGCCCCTTCTTCGTTCATCGCCGCATCCGCAATCGCTTATCTCGACCGCGTGAATATCGGCTTTGCCAATGCCACGATGAGCAAGGACCTCGGACTAACCGCAGCCGAATTCGGTGGCGCCACAGGAATTTTTTTCATCGGATATTTCTTCTTTGAAGTGCCCAGTAACTTGCTACTCCCACAGGTTTGGCCCACGGCCGGGCTGCGCGGTCGTGCCGAACGCAGCCGACGGCACCCCTGACTTATTAGAAATCCGACTGGTCAGCCTCAGGCACTGAACAGGTGCTGAAGATGCAGGTCAAGGAGGATGAGGTGCTGACCGATGATGTCCCCGACCCGTACGTGTTCTCGGCGCATACAGCTTCGGGCCACGCACCCTGCACATGGCGATAAGTCACGAGGCCTGACCACGGCGTCGTAAAGACGGCGGGGTCGTCAACGGTGATCTCGACCTGCAATCCCGGCTTAGTCGCGTCAGGATCGATATCGCCCCGGCCGTACGCATTGTTCGGAGGGCTCGATCTTCCGTCGCCGAAATAGGCGCTTTCGTGCTTCAGCTGGAGGTCGCGTGCCGTTGACCCGTCGATCAGCCGATAGCGCTCGATCACGTGCAGGGCGTCGCTGAAAGGAGTGCCGAACCGATCGACCATCGAGAGCGGCCCCACCTTTTGGCCGATCGTGTCGATCACCAACGTATCGCCCTCATAATGGCCTACGGACTCGCCCTGCCAGGTGGGCGTCAGATGATCAGAATGGGGCACGTTCATGCGCACGTGACGCACCTGATGGTCCGAAAGGTACAGCACGTTGACTTCGTCCTTCTGCTGTATGACTTGCATGCCGAGTTGAATACTGAATGCGAACGGAGTTGGTTCCGGCCGACATTGGTTGTGGGGATTGGGTATAACAATGCCGCTTAGCTCCAGTTCGCCATTCTTCTTCACTACCTCTGCGGCGTGCGGCCTCAAGATCGGATTGGTGAAATCGCCAACCGTGCTGTTCATGATGCTCCCATCTGGCCTCCGAAGCTTGCTGACAACGGGACCTGGCCCCGACGACGGCGGTTCCAAATTGAACCAGCGTCCCCATATGCCCGACAAATCAGGAGTTGAAGTTGTCTCCGCCGCAAACGCAGGCCAGGCGAATGTTGCAGCAAAGGTCAATGTCAAAACTGCATGATGGAAGTAATCTCTTGGGATAGATCGCATAGCCTTTCCTCCTCGCGTTTAGCGCTTACCTGATTTTATCACGCCGAAAGGGTGATCGCGACAGTCTGTTGGACACGCCGCGCCCGGGCTTGCCGGGCACCGTGAGACGCCCTAACGGGATTTTGTAGGACACTTCCCTCAAGCAGACCGCCCGTGCCCCTTCGGTGCATTCAAGAGTCCGTCACCGGATGTTTCGCTTCCGCGCAGTGGCGCGATCACAGTCAGTGTCCGGGGCGGCTCGTGTCAATAACCGAGCGCGACCAGCCTAACTTCCCGACGAGATAATCGCGCGAGGCCGCGGCTTCACGCTGTATGCGTGCGAGGTCGACGCCGACGAGCTTGCCGCTGCGCTTCCGGCATCGAGCGCCTACTGGAATGGCGGCATGCCGTGACGCATGACCATCTCGATCGGGCAGGCAATCGAAAGCGATCCGCCGGTGTCCTTGATCTGGGCTTTCAGTGCCAGCAATTGAGCCCGAGGATTTCATCTGTCGAACTTGTGCAGCGCATGATCGTTCGAATTGAAGCATTGGATCAACGCGTTAATGCCATTGTCGTCCGAGACTTCGACCGCGCGCGCGAAACGGCCAAGGCGGCCGATGTCGCCCTCGCCCGTGCCGAACGAAGGCCGCTGCTCGGCGTTCCGATGACCGTAAAGGAAGCATTCAATGTTGCCGGTCTGCCGACGACCTGGGGTATCCCGCGATTCAAGGACTACCAGCCTCGCACGAAGTCACGACTTGCTGGCAGCAAGTGATTGGAAAGGGGTGCAGGTGGGAGAGTTGGTCAGATCGCAAGTGTCCCATTTGCGCGATCTAGGCGGCGCACGCATCACGTTCGATGGTCCTTCGCTGCGAATTGCACCGTGCACGGCGCAGGCAATTGGAATAGCGGTTTACGAGTTGGCGACGAATGCTCAAGTTCGGTTCCCTATCAAACATCGAGGGCTTCGTCACAGTTCGGTGGAAGGTTTCAGAGGAACCGGAGCCTCGCTTTGTCATGACTTGGCGTGAGCCCGGCGGGCCTTCAGTCTCTTCACCACGGCGGAAAGGATTTGGACATACAGCAATGATCCGCATGATTGAATACGCTTTCGATGCAGATGTTATGCTCAATTATGACCCCGAGGGAGTGACGTGGAATATGAGTGCCCCGCTCGCGGCTGTACTGGAGGAGAGCAATTCGAGCGCCGTGCTCGACGCGAACTTGCGCGGCGACAGCGTCGCGCCCGTCGCGATAGCATTGCAGCAGCGCGGGAGCCATTCTTGTTTGTGTCCGGCTACGAGCGCGTTCATTTGCCGGAAGCTTTTCTTGACGTACCACTGTTGTCTAAGCCGTTCGAACCTGGCGAATTGATCACAACGGTTCGAGAGCTGTTATCTGAACACGCGCGCTGAGCTCATCCCCGATTTTCGCCTCCGCGCCACATGGGGTTCCGCACCCAACGTCATCGACGGCGTGAAGGTGACGCTGATGCACGTCGCCAACGCGCATACGAGCGGCGACTTGGCCGTATATCTCCCGGACGAGAAAGTCGTGATCACTGGCGATCTCATCGGGACTGGCGATCCCTTCACCGAGAGAAGAACGGCATCTCCGAAGGATGGATCCGCTTTGTGTCGGCGCTGACGCAGCTTGACGCGGATACTTTTGTGCTTGGGCATGCCGATCCGGAGACGAAAGCGCAGGTCGAGGCGAACCTGAAGAATGCGGAGGCTAAACGCGCGAAGATCGCGGCGCTGGTCAAGGAAGGGAAGTCGACTAGACGAGGTCAAGCAGGCTCTAGGGGAAACATCAAAACCCGCCAATGCGCCGCCATTCCCCACCTTCACCGAAACGACGTATGAAGAATTGACGAAGAAATAGCAGTGGTGGGCCGTGAACCCCTGGCGAGTCCTGCTCATCCTCGCAGATTAAATGCGTTGAGGCGGCCATCTGGACAAGTGCGCTGTGAAGGTTAACGTACATATGAGAGGTTCGCCGGCGCCCTGCAGAAAGGAAAGAAAGATGACTCGCTTGCCCTCGGCCGGTCTTATATCTGGTCTGCTGTGCGCGTGGGCCGTAACGGCGCCCGGAGCTACCGCTGATCAGGCTAAAAGTGAGGTCCCGAATTTCTCATCGACTGATTTCCCTTGGTTCCCGGCGACGGAATTCCTTCCGCCTTCGTCAGGGCCAGGACCTGTAACCCAGGACAAGACGAATCCTCCCATCATAAGGCGCACGGCCAATAACGTTGGCGATGTGGACGAAGGTCCGTTGCGCTTGGCTGATCTCAGCAATCCGATCTTGAAACCATGGGTCGTTGACCACCTGAAAAAGGCGAACGAGGAGTCGCTTGCGGGCAAACTGCGATATGCGTCACGCGCGAGCTGCAGGCCTGCCGGCGTTCCAATGTTCCTGACCTACGCTGGCCGGTTCCAGCCGATTTACTTCCTCCAAACTCCCAGGGAGGTTGTGCTAATAAATCTGGGGGACACCCAAGTCAGGCATGTCTACATGAACGTGCCGCATTCGCCGAACCCAAGATCATCGTGGTACGGCGATTCCGTCGGCCGTTATGAAGGCGATGAATTGGTCATCGACACAATCGGGTTCAACGATAAGACGTTCGTTGACGAAACCTATAACGTGCCTCACACAACGCAGTTGCATGTCGTTGAGCGGTTCAAGCTGATCAATGACGGCAAAGGGCTCGAGGTAAACTTCGCTGTTGAAGACCCGGGCGCTTTCAACGCTCCGTGGTCTGCAATCGTGCGTTACCGGAAGGGAGCCCGGCCGCAGCCCGTGCAAGAACAACCTTGCGCAGAGGAGGCTGCCGGCGGACTGAGCTTTCATGGTCAGTATTTCGACGTCCCGACTGCAAGCAGACCGGATTTTTGATCTACGTTCGGGACGGTTCATTCTTTCGAGAGGGTACCGGGGCACCTAGATTTTCGATCAAACAGCTTGTTTGACGGCGACGCGATGCAAGATGGAGACAACATGTCGAACCTGAATTTCATCGGGAATGTGACCGGATGGTTTTGGCTTTCGCGATTATCACGGATAGTTATGCAGCCGATAAGCAGGCGTCGTCAACGCGAAATCCTCGCCCGGCTGGAACGTGGTGGCCACAATTCGCGAGAGGCGAAACGGCTGCTTGCCACCTTCGAGGAAATTCAAGATATGCACGTCGCCCATCGTGACCGATTGGAAAAAGCGCTGGCCGAAATTTCAGAATGAGTCACTACTTCAATGTCGGGCTCATAGCCTTAGCCGCTGAAGCCTTGATCGCGTCATCACGGCAGCAATCGAAGATACTACGGACCAAATTTGGTTTCAGAGGGTGACTGATCGCCGTGCAGATTAGCGCATGGATCACAAACACAGCACCATGAGGGCGATCGGTCACGGGATGGCCTTTTCGCTTCGCCGGCCGGCGCGGCGCCGGCTTGGTGGCCGGCGTTGGCAATTAGTAGCGACGCAATGGAACTACGCGAGGCTTGTTCGGGTCTTCGGGTGCCTCCATCCATGCGCGAAATTTCGCGCGATCGTCGGCGGTATCGAAAAACAACCAATGAGCCGGCCCTTCTTC
>JASHRR010001158.1 GCA_030037185.1 Xanthobacteraceae bacterium
TCGTTATGGACATTTGCGTTGATGCCGGAGTGAGGATGGGGCCGGCGGTTCGGGCGGCCGCCCGGGCCGCCCCGAGGCCGGGCAATGTTGCACCGCGGCGGCATTAAGGGCTCCGCGCCAGCCGCCAGGCCCATTGACCCTGCTATCCGACCGGATAGTTTTGGCCAGGGAGATCGCGGCGCATTGATACCCTCCACCACACGTGATGGCGGATGCGATCCATGCCACAAAATCGATTTGCGAGAGGAAACCCCAATGCCTGCAAACACGCGTTCCGTTGTCATGGCGCTCGCCGCCGCCGTCGCGCTTTCTGGCCAGGTCACCGCGGCATCGGCGCAGACGCCGACACGGATGATCCCGCATTTTGAGGTCGATCCGTCGTGGCCGACGCTGCCGAGCAAATGGGTGTGGGGCCAAGTCTCCAGTGTGTCGATCGACGGCGAGGGCCATGCCTGGATTCTGCAGCGCCCCAGCACGGTGCGCAACGATCAGAAGGCCATGGCGGCGCCGCCGGTGCTCGAGTTCGACGAAGCCGGAAATTTCATTCAGGGATGGGGCGGCCCGGGACCTGGCTACGACTGGCCCGAGACCGAGCACGGCATCTATGCGGACCCTAAGGGGTTTATCTGGATCGGCGGCAACGGCAGGACCGACGATCATCTGCTCAAGTTCACCCGCGACGGCAAGTTCGTCATGCAGATCGGCCACAAGGGCCAGAGCAAGGGGAACAAGGACACCCAAAACGTAAACCAGGCGGCCGATACCTTCATGTATGCGCCGACGAATGAGCTGTTCGTCGCCGATGGCTACGGCAACCGGCGCGTCATCGTCTTCGATGCCGACACCGGCGCGTTCAAGCGCATGTGGGGGGCGTTCGGCAACGAGCCGCTCGACAATGTGCCGGCCGAGCCAAAAGTGGCCGAGGGCGATCGTATTCCGGCCAAGGAGCAGACGGGACCCGGCCCGTTGCAGTTCGTGCGGCCGGTTCACGCCGTGCGCGTGTCGAACGACGGGCTTGTCTATGTTTCGGATCGCGGCGGCAAGCGTGTGCAGGTGTTCACGCTCGACGGCAAGTTCGTGATGCAGCGCTTTATCGACCGCTATTGCGAGGCGCCCCATTGCGGCAACGGCCAGACCGTCGCCAGCACCGCCTTCTCGCACGATCCGCAGCAGCAGTTCCTGTATGTGGCGAGCCGGAGCCCGGCACGGGTCTGGATCCTCGACCGCAAGACGCTGGAGCCGCTCGATTCATTCGGCCGCAACGGTGTGGCGCCGGGCGAGTTCTATGTCATGCATCACATGAACGTCGACTCCAAGGGAAACCTCTATGTCACCGAGGTCCAGGACGGCAAACGGATCCAGAAGTTCGTCTTCAAGGGAATGGTGCCGGCGCCGACTCACTAGGGATCACTGACATTGTCCCGTGCCGGGCGACCCTTGCGGTCGCCCCGGTTGCCCCGACTGCGCCATCCTATGGCGGCGCAAGAACAGGGAAAATAACAGCGAATTTGCCCAGTCGGGGATCATTATGGCGAATTGATAGAGTTAAATATATGATGCTCCTCTATAATAATAACATAATGCGAATTTCGTAACATTTGGACAATCCGAGGAGCCCCTTCCGGTCATGTTGAACCAGTTACTTTGTCTCGTCACCCGACTTGTCCCGCGCACTTGATCCGGCCATCCAGTCCTCACTCGTTGGCGTGCAGCCGCGACCAGCGTGTGGGGGCGAACAGACAATTCCGTCTCATTGCCCGCGCTTTGAGGAGACGGGGCTGCGATTGACTTGAGCGAGGGCTTCTCTCACCATGAAGGGCTCCCTGCCCTGCGGGGGGAGGATAGGGTTGGGGCAACGAGCGGAGCAAACCGATGATCAAGTTTTTATTGAGGTCCATTACGATCGGGCTTGCGTGCTCCGCGGCTCTGTGGCCCTCGCTCGCTGCCGAAGCCAGTGAACACGAGACCTCGTCGCTACCCAACTTCGCCCCTGACCCCGGCACCGCTTGGACGCTGAACCGCCCCGCCCATGACGACTTCCTACCGCCGCCCAGCGGACCTGGGCCGGTCCTGTCCGATCAAGCTCACCTCTATGTTCCCAATGGCCAGGGCCAGCCGACATACCGGGTCGCCGACCTCACCAATCCTATCCTCAAGCCCTGGGTCATCGAGCGGATGCGAAAGGCCAATGAACGGGTGCTGGCCGGAAAGGTCCCGTTCATCGCCCGCGAGCGGTGCTGGCCGGCCGGCGTTCCGGGCCTCGACATCTACAACCGCGGCCAGCCGGTTCATTTCATTCAGACGCCCAAGATGGTCGTCTATATCAACGAGCTTTACGCGCAAATCCGCCACATCTATCTGGACGTGCCGCATTCTGAGCATGTGACGCCGTCCTGGTACGGCGAGTCGGTCGGGCATTACGACGGCGACGAGCTCGTCGTCGATACCATCGGGCTGAGTGACCGGACATTCGTCGACAATTATCGCACCCCTCATACCGAACAGATGCATGTGGTCGAGCGCTTCAAGATGATCGACGGCGGCAACACCCTGCGGGTGTTCGTCACGGTCGACGATCCGGGCGCGTTCAACATGCCGTGGTCGGCAATCCAGACCTGGCGGCGCATCGAGCGCACCCCGCTGATCGAAGACGTCTGCGAGCCGAACAACGTGTTTTTCTTCGGCTACGACGTCGCGCCGCTTCCCCACGCCCACAAAGCCGAGTTCTGACCTTTACGCTGGCGGCCGGGGTGCCTGTGACGTCGCCGGTTGGCTGTGGCGCCGGCCAGCGGCCGTCGACCACACGGGGTCGATGCTTACGTTGTAAATCGCACCTATCACGCCGCAACCCCCTGCTGCTTCAGGCGCGCGATGGCTTCGCGGTCGAACCCGGCCTCGGCGAGCACTGCGTCGGTGTGCTCGCCCAGGCGTGGCGCCGGGCGGCGCCACGTGCCGGCGCTTGGCGAAAGACGGGGTACGATGTTGTGCATTGGCACGGCGCCAAGCTCGGCGTCTTCAACATCGACGATAATTCCGCGCTCCCGAAAATGCGCGTCCGCGACGGCGTCGGCGATGGTGTAGACCGGCCCCGCGGTGACGCCCGCTTCGCGCATCGCCTTGAGCGCCTCCTCGCGCCTGCGCGCGGCGAACCAGCTGCCGACCGCCTCGTCCACCTGAGCGCGGTGCTTCACGCGCGCGGTGTTGGACGAAAATCGGGCATCCGCGATCATATCGCCGCGATCGATCACGCCGAAGATGCGGCGCGCCATCGCCTCCGTCGAACCCGACAGGGCGACGTAGCGCCCGTCGCCGCAGCGATAGACGTTGCGCGGCGCCGAGGTGTGAGAGCCGCTTCCCGTGCGCTCTTTGACGAGGCCCGTCTGCCGGAAGATGGCAGCCTGCGGGCCGAGCACCGAAAACATAGCCTCAAGCAGCGACAGGTCGATGATCTGCCCACCTGCGCCGCGGTCCCGCGCGCGTAACGCAGTCATTACGGCGAATGCCCCATAGAGGCCGGCGATCATGTCGGCGAGGGCGAGTGGCGGCAGCACCGGCTCCCGATCGGGGAATCCGGTGCGGGCCGCTAGGCCGCTCATCGCCTCAACCAGCGTGCCGAAACCGGGCAGCGCCGCATAGGGGCCGGTCTGGCCGAACCCCGATACCCTCACGACAACCAAGCCCGGATTGGCTTTGCGCAGCAGCTCCGGGCCGGTCTCCATCTGCTCCAATGTGCCAGGGCGAAAGCCTTCCATGAACACGTCGGCCGTTGCCGCGAGGCGCAAAAGCACCGCCTTCGCGCCTTGGTGACGAAAGTTCACCACGATCGAGCGTTTGTTGCGAGCGTATGTCTTCCAATGCAGCGCGTCGCCGCCGTCGCGCCAATCGCGCAGCGGGTCGCCCGACGGCGGCTCGACCTTGATGACGTCGGCGCCGAAATCTGCAAGCTGCAGGGACAGCATGTTGCCGGCGACCATGCGGGTGAGATCGAGCACCCGAATTCCCTCAAGCGGCCCGGCCGCGGTGGGGTCGAATTTGATTGGCGGGGTTGGGCTGATGTCCTGCATAGCGTTTTAAAACTGCGGTTGCGCCGCCGAGGTGCGCTGGCCCGCCGGGGCTAGCCGGCGTTGTCAGGAAAGCCTATCTTAGCGGATCGCAACGCGATGATTAAGAGCACTAAACACAAGGGCTTAAGGGCAGCTTGCCAAGACCATAATGCAACGCCGTGAGCATGTGGATAAGCCTCAGACCCACGTGGTGGACGCTGCCCAACGATTGACGAGGTTGACGTTGAGACCTGCATCAATTGTTTGATGTTGACCATGAGGACTGTCATCAAGGACGCCATTGAGATATGGACAACCCGTCACATGCCGGCAACCCGCTGGCGACGTTCTCGCCGAGCCAGCTCAAATTGGGCGAGCAGTCGGCCTTGATGAGGCCGCAGAGGCGGTTGGCGTCCCTGGCGCCGACCTTCGCCATGGCATCGCAGGCTGCATGGATTTCCGGAGAAATCGCCGTGCGCCCTGAGAAGTCTCCTGGCAGCACCGCCGCCTCGCTTCGGATCGAGGACGACCGCGATTTAGTCCCCATCGTGGCGTCGTTGATCGAGGTGAGGCGCCTTCACGCCTAGCCCTACGATGGCAATCGACCTTTCGAACTTGCGACCCGGCTTGATCGGATCGGCAGAACTCAAGGTTGCCGTCGAGCACAGCGCGCCGAGCATCGGCAGCGGACTGGTGCCGGTGCTGGCCACGCCGGTGATGATCAACCTCATCGAGGCGGCGGCGCTCGCGGCCGTCGAGCCTCTCTTGCCCGCCGGGCATCAGAGCCTCGGCATCCATCTCGACGTACGCCACTTTGCGGCGACGCCAATTGGCATGCGGGTGCGCGCGACCGCCGAGCTCATTGGCATAGACGGTCGCACGCTGACGTTCACGGTCGAGGCACGCGACGACAAGGAGCCGATCGGTAACGGTACCCATCAACGCGTAGTCGTCAACGTGGCGCGCTTTGACGCGCGCGTGCAGAGAAAGCTCGAGAGTTAGCCTGCGTGGAGTTGCCGCCCGGACGGAGCGCAGCGACATTCGGCAATGCCCAATCGCGGATTGCGCCGATCTTGTCATCGGGCCGGCCGCAGGCCGACCCGGTCGCTCAATTCGCTCTCCGGAACTTCGCGGCCCTTACTGGGCCCGCGCCAGCGAGCCGGGGGGCACCTCATTGCGGATCACCACGCCGCCCTTCATGACGAACTTCACGCGCTCCATCTCGGTGACGTCCGCCAGCGGATTGCCCGACACCGCGATGATGTCGGCGAACTTTCCGCGATCGATGCTGCCGATCTGGCTCGCCCAGTCATAGTTCAGCATCTGTGCGGCTGGCATGAAGGCGGTCTGCAATGCCTGCGCGGGCGACATGCCCCATCGGGCATAGTAGGCAAATTGGTTGGCCTGCTTGCCGTGGGGAATCGCCGGCGAGGTGGCGCCGCTGCCGAACACGATGGTCACCCCCGCCGCCACCGCCCGCCGGACGGCCTGTTCGAGGAGCTTCAGGCGCGAGTTGCGGCCGCCGGTGTCGCGAAGATCAGGCGCTTCAAGGGCAATCAGATCATCGACGGTCGGTACATAGGGCAGCTTCTTTTCCAGCAGGACCTTGATGCCCTTGTCATCGAGCTCAAGCAGATGGTTGGGTGCATCGACCCCCGCATTGATGCAGCTGTACATGCCTTCGCCCCCGTAGGTATGGCAGGCGACCTTGAGGCCCAGCCGGTGGGCTTCATCGACGATCGCCTCGACTTCCTCGTAGGTCAGGGACGGGCTGTTGACCAACGTGGCGTCCGCCTTCCACATGTGGACCGGGCCGACGAAGTCCTGCGTGGTGTAGATCTTGATCCAATCGACGCCGTGCAGCTTGTTCTCGCGCACAGCCGCGCGCGCCAGCCACGGCGAATTGACGTTCTTCTTCTCCGTGAACGTATCGAGGAACCTCACAGATTCGGAATCCGGGTAGTAGTTGGTTGCCCGCTGGTTGATCGACTGACCCACCACCTGCATGCGCGGTCCCTGCACCAGGCCGGAGTTGATGGCGTCGCGCAGGTCCACGGTGTTGAAGCCACCCCGCGAATCCATATCGAGCACAGTGGTGAAGCCGGCCTCAAGGTCGAGCTGCGCGTTGGCGAGCGCAATCATCGCCCGTTGCGTCGGCGTCACGCCGCCGGTTACCACGTGAACGTGAGCGTCGATCATGCCGGGCATGACGGTCGCCGAGCTGAGGTCGATCACGCGCGCGCCTGCTGGGATGTCGAGGGATGATCCGACGTTGCTGATGCGATCGCCCTTGATCAGGATGATCTGGTTGTTGAGGATGGCTCCGGATTTGGAGTCGAACATGTGGCCGGCCCTTATCGCGACCATCTGGTTGGTCGGCGCGAGGTGCTTGCCCAATGCCGGATTTCGCGCCGGCCCACCTTCCTGCGATTGCGCAGGAGGGGCGGTCGCGCCGACCGCACCGGCAATGGAAACAACAGCGAGAATGCTTTGCCAACGCATGGAGTCCTCCCTTGTGCGAGCTGCTTGTCTTCGGATGAGCGAGCGCAGAACGTCGCCGAACTGTCGTGGATCTTGCTTAATTCTGTTGCCGCATTCTACACCAATACCGCTGGCTTAAAACCGGGCTTCGAAAACAAAAACCTGGCTCTATCTTGAGGCGCCGGGAGATCGCCTGCCTTTTGCGTGCGCACTTGCATGATGCTATGAAAATTTTCCCCAGCATGCTGCCGGTTCGCGTTTGAATTGCGATCGTGATGTCGGCCGCGAACGGGAGGAATCGCCGCCAAAATCCGGCCTGCGATGACATGGCGGATATTGCTTTGTGCGGTTGCATAATGGTGGATCAGCCCGGGGCCGTTGAAGCGGCCAGTCTCGAGCTTGTGCCCCCCTAGGCGGATTGGCGGTGCGCGGCGTCGGCGAGGGGTTAGTGGCGCCCGATCAGGGTGAGCGGCCTACTTGCCGCGCGTCGTGAAATACTTCAAGTCCGGCGGACGCTGTCCTTTCTTCGTGGGCATCAGATAACCATCCCCGCTCAGCATGTAATTCTCGTTGCCGATCTGGAGATGGTTGTTGCTTTCCGCGCAGACGCTTTCGATCCATACGGGCCGCGTGCGCGTCGTGCGACGATAGCTCTTGAGCACCGTCCACGGATGGGTCAAGGCATGGTCGACCACGGTGACGTCGTCGAGAAGAAGGTCGGGATTATTCTTGTCGACGTACATGCGTTCCTTGACGATTGTCTGATTGTCGTCGTGCAGCGGAATGCCGCTCGCATCGAAGGCGCGCGGCCCCTGGAAGCCGCGCGTCTCGACTTCCAGCACGTCATATTTGCCGTCGCCGTCGGTATCGATCCATCGCCCGATCGAATAACCGATGAGAGACGGCATGATCTCCTTCGGCCAGTCGCGACCGTCGGTGAAGATACGCCGCGAGTCGTGAATATTGTCGACCAGAATGTGGGTCGCGCCCGGCGTCA
>JASHRR010001159.1 GCA_030037185.1 Xanthobacteraceae bacterium
TTAAGGATTACGCCGGACGTGCTGGTGCCGCGCCCGCAGACCGAAACCGTCGTCGAGGAGGCACTGGCGGCGGTTGACCGCACGGGGATGCGCGCGCGCGCTTTGCGCATCGCCGATCTCGGGGTCGGTTCGGGAGCCATTCTGATTGCGCTGTTGGCCGAGTTGCCGAACGCTTGCGCCCTCGGCACCGATCGCGATCCTGCGGCTCTTGCGCTCGCGCGCGAAAATGCGCGCCGCCTGGGCGTTGCCGCGCGGGCCGCATTCGTCGCCTGCGATTTTGGCGCCGCAGTGGCGCCCGGCTGCGATCTCCTCGTCACTAATCCTCCCTATATTCGCACAGACGAAATCGCCGGGCTCGAAGCGGATGTGCGCGAGTTCGATCCCCGCGGCGCGATTGACGGCGGCCCCGATGGTCTTGGCGCCTATCGGGTGATTGCGGTCCAGGCCCGGCATATCCTTGCCCCCGGCGCCCACCTGATCGCCGAGATCGGCCACCGCCAAGGCGACGCCGTTGCCGCCCTGTTGGCGGCGGCAGGTTTTGGCACCATCCGCATCGTGGCCGATCTCGCCGGCGTATCGAGAGTAGTCGTCGCCGTCCACAACCCATGACCCTGGTGCGGGTGTCAAACGCAAAAATGCAGAAAAAAATGCTTGGATTATCGGTCAAGACCGACTACGTTTCCCTCACGGGATGGACCTAAGGTTCAATTGACGCCACACAGACGGCCTGGAGCACGGCTCGGCGAGGCAGTTGGCGCAAAATGAGATGGATAACACCGACATCGGCAAGAGAGTGCATCGGATCACCGGTCCTTCTCTCGCTGGCGGGAGTCTCGCATACGAGAACTTGAAATCGGGAAACTTAGGTTCGTGATGCTTCATCGGTTAAGGCGAATTGTCGCGGCGGCGTCGCGGCAGTCGTGATGGAAGGTGGGCAGCGCCGCGGTTCTGCCGCGAGCAGGGTCTGAGCTACGATTAACCTCTATTCGCGCTGGCATTCCCTGCTGAATGCCGGGAATGATTCTTGCCGCGGGCAAAGGCTGCGGGGCCGGCTGCCATTCTTTCGGGAATAGGCCGGGATGTGAGGGAACGGGCGGCACGTGCCGCCTTCAATTGAGGATTGGCAAAGACGCTAGTCATGAGAAATCAGCAAAACAAGCGTATGCGCGGGCGAAACCGCAAGAGTCACAATCCGCTCACACGGGTATACGAGTCGAACGGACCGGACGTCAAAATACGAGGCACCGCTTCCCACATCGCTGAGAAATACTTGCAACTCGCACGCGATGCGCAGTCGTCGGGAGATCCGGTTTCCGCCGAGAACTATCTGCAGCACGCGGAGCACTATTTCCGCCTGATCGCCGCAGCGCAGGACCAGTACCGTCAGGCTGCTCCCTTCTTCCGTAGCGAGGGGGGAATCGACGGCCGCGAGGAGTCCCGTGAGGACAATCTCGAGGACGTGGACGATGAGCCGGCGGGTCTGCCGGGCGCAGGCGAGCAACCGGCCTTCGGTCCGCGTGATCCGCAGCCCTATCTGCCGCGCGATGCGCAGTTCTTCCAGCCCCGCGAGCAGCCGAGCTTTGGCGGTCGCCACTCGCAGCCTGCCAAAGACGACGACAGCAACGTCGAGCGCCTGCCTTCCTTTATCACCGGTGGCGCTCCTGTCGCCCAGATCGCATCGCCGCCGGCCCACCAGGGCTACGGTCAAAACGGCTTCGAGGGACAGGGCGACCGTTTTCCGCTGCATCGGCGGCGGCGGCGTCATCGCGGGCCCCGCAGCGATCTGGCTCAAGGCGGACAGACTGACGGCGAGGATGCCGCGCACACGACGCGCCAGAGCGGAGATTGACTTTTAAATTAAAGACAGCCGGCTCCTGAACGCCGCGGCGGGCCTTCAAGGTTTCCGACGCGACGCCGTGAAAATGCGCGCGGCGCCGCCGGGAGAGGGCGCCAAAACAGGTTTCAGCACAGGTTTGAGGCTCTGCACCAGTTTCTTCTCGCGGACGGGTATGGCCCGGTACACCTGCTTTGTGGCTTCGACGAGATGCACGCCGGCAAATGGCGCCGAGACCGCCGCACCAGTGCGTTCCCAGGCTGACGCGGAACGCAAAAACCAGCGACGGTCGATCGGCGGCACGTAGAGCGCGTCGCCCCATGCGGTCGGCGTGAACCAGGTCTCGCGCAAAAGGTGGGTTAGCTGCGAGCGGGAGTAAGGCCGTCCCTGACCGAACGGCGTCGTGTCCATCCGCGCCCACACGCCGCGCCGGTTCGGGACCACGGCGAGGATTCGCCCGCCCGCCGCCAGCACGCGCCATACCTCGCGCAACAATGCCGCAACATCGTTACTCAGCTCGAGGGCGTGCACCAGCAGAATCCGATCAATCGCCGCATCGGCAAGCGGCAGCTCGCATTCGTCGACCAGGGCGACAAGGGTCGGTCGTGCTGAAGGCCATTTGACGACGCCTTGAGCCGCCGCCATGAAGGCCAGGCAGCGTTCCGCATCCTCCCGAAACAGGCCCAAATACGGGGTGGCGTAGCCGACGCCGAGCAGCCGCAGTCCTGCGCTGCCGCTCCACAATCGGCGAATCCCGCGCCCGACGAACCGGCGCGCCACCGTTCCCAGCGGGTGTGCATAGAAATTGCGAAGATCGACGACATCCATGCCCAAGGATACCACGAAGCGCAACGCAGGATCGAAAGGCTGCGCGACCAGCAGCCGCATGTTATAGAGTCTTGGTCAACGAATGGTGTTCCATGGACAGCGTCAGCATCACACTCTCCAACGCTCACATCCGCTTGTTCCCCTGCCTCAAGGACAATTATGGCGTCCTGGTCCACGATCCCGCGAGCGGCGCCACTGCGGCAATCGACGCGCCGGAAGCCGCGCCGGTCGAGACCGCATTGGCGACGTCCGGCTGGAGATTGTCCGACATTCTTGTCACGCATCACCATGCCGATCACACCGCCGGGATCGGCGAATTGAAGCGGCGTTACCGTGCGAGGGTGGTAGCGCCGCGCCAGGAGGCAGCGAAGATCCCGGACGTCGATGAAAAGGTCGCCGAAGGCGACACCGTGATGGTCGGGACGCTGTCGGCGCGGGTGATCTCGACGCCGGGCCATACGCTCGGCCAGGTCAATTATTATTTTCCCACCGCCAAGCTGTTGTTTGCCGGCGACACGCTGTTCTCGATCGGCTGCGGCCGGGTGATCGAAGGCACGCCGGAGATGATGTGGCAGTCCCTTCTCAAGCTGCGTGACCTTCCAGACGACACCGCGATGTTTTGCGGTCACGAGTATACCGACGCCAACATCCGCTTCGCCTTGACGGTCGAGCCGGATAATCCGGCGCTCGCCACGCGCGCTGCCGAGGTCGAACGTCGGGTCGCTGCCGGCAAGCCGACGATCCCGAGCCTGATGGGCGAGGAGAAGCACGCCAACATATTCCTGCGCGCCGACGATCCCGCAGTGGCGGCGGCCGTCGGCCTTGCGGATAAGCCGGCGGCCGAGGTGTTCGCCGAACTGCGCGCGCGCAAGAACAGATTCTAACGGGAAACGCCATATGCAGCGGGTGGCCTTGATGAGTGCAGGCCAAATTATCGACCTGCTATACCTGAAACCCCATCCCGAAGGCGGCCATTTCGTCGAGACCTTCCGCGACGCAACGGAAATTGGCGCGCGCGCCGCCTCGACTGCAATCTATTTCCTGCTGATGCGCGGTGAACGCTCGAACTGGCATCGCATCGACGCTACCGAGGTCTGGCACTACTATGCTGGCGCCCCGTTGGAATTGGAAGTTGCCGAGACCGATCGGGGCCCGCGCCGGCGCCTGCGCCTCGGCACCGATTTTTCCGCCGGCGAGCGGCCCCAGGCCGTGGTGCCGCGTCGGGCCTGGCAAGCCGCCGAGAGCCTCGGCGACTGGACGCTGGTCGGCTGCA
>JASHRR010001160.1 GCA_030037185.1 Xanthobacteraceae bacterium
GATAAATGCCGTTGGCGATCTCATTGATTTTGGTTTCCATTAACTTCTCCAAAAGACCGTGCAGCCGCCGCTTGAAAATCTGATCTTTAGATCGATGTTGGGTCCCGGGCTGCGGTGACGACTACATCGATTTGATGGCCGGCGTACCCCAGATAGGTGCCGACTTGCTGCAACGCCCAAGTCGGCTGCCTCGTTCGCTCCGCGCTGTCTGCGGAATGGAAGCCCTGGAACACCCGTCACATATGAACGTTAGCGAAGCGCGAATGGCCGCCCATCGGCTTGCCCGCACTGATCAAGGTCCAACATGTCCGACCGAAGGTGCTGTCGTTAGTCCTTGATGAAGCGATCAGAGAGCGTCATTAGACGCGGATGTTTTTGCCACAATCGGTGCCGCGAGCGTTGGTGGATGAGTCCCTCGTCCTGGCCCAGCGTGCACCGTCGAATTCCGACATCCAGCGGGGTATGTTGTCGCGTGCGGGCCGCCTCGCAACCATCTCGTCGCCGCCTTGCTCAGCAAGGTCCGCTGTGGGCCACCCAAAATTCCACCGCTGCCTCGTTGCTGCTGGCCTTAACCGAACGAAGCCTGGGGACGTGCGTCGAAGTCTCGGTTGCGGGGTATCCTCAAACCGTCTGGGCGCAACTGGCTATCCCGGCGGAACTGTCGATTGTCTGCGGTCTGGCAGTTGGCTACCCCCTGACTTCCCGGCCAACCGCCTGCACATCAGCCGTCAGTCCATCGAGAAGAACGTAGTGTTCCTTGACCGCTAATTCAGCCGCGGGATCGTGGAGGAACGACTGGCACTGTGCCTTCATCGGCGGCACCGGCTTGATCGGATCGAACGGCGTTTTGCGATTCCTCGCCCATGGGCCTTGCTGCGCCGAGGTCCGCCGTGTGCTCCGATAATGATGATTCCCGATCACCAACCCGCGCTCGCCGCGCCCACCGGAGCCTCTGCGGTCGCCCTGGGAGCAGATCGCCTGACGTTAGACTATAAGGCGTCGCCCACACCCGGGGTGGGATCCACAGCACATCCCGATATTTCATCACTTCCGGACCGCCCTACGCGGTCACCACAGGTGCCGTTGTGCCGTTTAGCCATAAATGAAGTCCGGCTTGCGTTGCCCGACTTTATCAGGATCGCGAATGTAGCGCGTCTCGCCGTACTTCTCTTGCGTGCAGTTGCCTTGTGGTTGTTGCACCCATCCGGGTTCCATGCCGCGCCTGCCAAAACCCGCTGCGCGGCGCGACGCGCCTTGACGTTGCAGGCTTTTGGGCCTCCAAGCGTTCAGTGCTGCATCTTCCTGTGATTCAGGGCGTTGGCGCACACTCCACGTCAGCGCCAACGAGGGCCGCTGCCGGCTCTCGTCGATCCGAGCGAGCCCTAAAATCCCACCCCAAGAACAGGACGGACACCGTGAGCACATGATCCGGAGCAGCCGTTCCTGTCTGCCAGCGAGCGTTGATCGAATTCTGTGGAACCGGCGGCCTGCCGTTGTTCGATTTCCGTGCGACCGGCGGCCTGCCGTTGTTCGATTTCCGTGCGGCTGGCCGCCTGCCGTTTCGCGGCGGTCCGCGCAGGCAGCTTCGTATCAGATATCTTAACGTCGCTCGCGTTTATATCGTGGGCCTCGCGCCGCTTCATATCGCGCTTATCACCCGACATCGCAAAATCGGACGACAACGATTTGCCGCCGTCGCTGTTTCTCTCCCCGGAAGAAGACAGGACTTTGACCAATTGTGCGCTGCCGGTGGCCTGATCCGGATGCTCGGCCGCACTCTTGGGGTCTGTGCGGACCACGGTGATGGCGAAGGCGTTGGTGATGTTCGCGGCCTCGGTATTCAGCCCTGCCGCCCCGGGAACGGAGCCGCCGGCGTTACGCTCGGGCTCTTCACGTCGCTCGTCGGGCTTGTTCGTGCTGGTTGGCGCGGGGCGTTGGACAACGCCGATCCTCGCCAATTCGCGCCCGCCAGTCCCCGCCAGCTCCTCGGCGTGTGTTTTTGAGGTGTGGGCGTATGTCAGGTAGCCGCCGGCCAACACGATTGCGAGGCTGATAGCGATGATCGCATCGGCGAAGAAGCTGCGCATCGGGTAGGAGGCGGTGCTTTTCGATTTCCAGCCAACCTGCTCGCGTTCGAACTGCAGCAGGCGGTCATAAGTCGCGCGCCGCTGCGTATTGCGAAGGACATCATAGGCATCCGCAATCTGCCTGAACCGCATAGCAGCATGCGGATCGCCACCATGGAGATCGGGATGGTTCGCCTTGGCGGCTTTGCGAAATGCGGTTCTGAGCGCTTCGGCATTATCACTGGGATGGGCGCCGAGCAGGTCGTAGAGAGTTTTCATAATCTTTGAGCTTTCGAGCCAATCTTCCCGATCAGTTCATCCTTTCGAGCTTTTAAGGCTCTCCAGGAGAAAGCCCCCCTCGTTGCCCCTTCCCGTGCACCGGGACAACGCACCCTCCACATGCCAAGGCCCGGGCGATAGCCCCTGGCCTTCTCCCCGACGGCGACGCCGAAACTGTGTCAAGCAGCGACCTTCCAATTCGCTGTCGATTTCCCCTGTCAATCGAACATCCGGCAGGCAATTATAGATTCAGACGTATAGGAAATCTTGGATTGATTCTAAATAAATAAATAAGGACTCGCTGGGGTCAAATTTGCGAGGTCTGTTGCAAAAAAGATACACCTGCGCAAGAGAGCGGGGCGCCATATGGGTGTTGCCGTGCCGCGATTGAATTATCGAGATGACACAACTGATTTGGGCGCCGGTCAGATACCGGCGAACCGTTCGGCCCTGATCAAGTGTTAACATCTTCCCTCGCCGTGAAGCGCGGGGATTTCCGTAACCCGAGGACGACGTCGCGCCACGACACGAGAGGGCTAGTCCCATGCCTGACTCCGCAACACGCGAGACCTCTCGGCGTGCCCTCGTGGGGAACGGCTGCGGGAAACTTCATCACCACATCGTCGGTTCGTCGCTCGATGGCCTGGGGGAGAACGTGTCAGCATCCGCGGGCGCGCTTATTATTCGATCGACGCCGCCAACGTTCTCCCGCAGTCGAGCGTGTTCATCGGCAGTCCGCCCAATCGGCAGGCCGACCAGCAAGTGGCGGCCGACGCGTTGTATTGGCGGCCTGCTCCCCGCACCGCCGAACGGCAGGAAACATAAAATTTCGCGGGCCGCAACAGGTCCGACTGCCGCCGACTTGGCAGCGAAGACGAACGAACGCCACTCCCGCGCGTGACAGGTCTGGCGATCCCCTTCGTCGGCACTTATGCCGCTGCAAGTTTACGGAGGTTTTCTCGTCAACCGGCAAGTTCGGCGGGGATGTGACGAAAACGAGGTCTGTGACCGCGGCCACGGACTGTCGATCCGCGTGAATTTGACCGAAAAGCATCAGATCGATTTTTCGCTCTGTCTTGATGCCGCGGACGTTGCAGAGAGGCGTTGCGCCGCTGCCCACCGCGATTGCCGCCCCCGCCCTCGGAGGTGGACGCCCGCCGGCCCGCGCGCCAATATCCCGGCCCGAACTGGGCCAAAGAAATTTGATGGAGGCGATCCCTTATGAACATCACGGTCGGCAGGCAAGCGATCGCCGAGGCGTCCGAGAAGCTCAAGAACTGGGGCCGCTGGGGCAAGGACGACCAGATCGGCACTCTCAATCACGTGCGGCCGGAAGACATCGTCAAAGCCGCAATCCTGATCAAGACCGGCAAGGTATTTGCGCTCGGAATCCCGCTCGACCGCAAAGGGCCCCAGAGCGGCCTGTTCGGCGGCCGCTGGAACCCGATCCACACCATGCTGGCGACGGGCACCGACGCGGTGGCGGGACGCCAGGATGCGGTCCCCAATATCCGCTACGCCGATGACGCGATCAATATGCCGGTGCAATGCGCGACCCATTGGGACTCGCTCGGCCACATCTTCTACGAGGAGAGGATGTACAACGGCCATGACGCCCGGCTCGTCGATTGCAACGGCCTCGGCAAGCTCGGCATTGAGCATTCGCGCAACAGAATGGTCGGGCGCGGCGTGCTGCTCGACATCGCCCGGTTCAAGGACGTCGCGTACTTGCCGGACGGCTATGGCATCCCGAACGCCGAGCTTGACGCCTGCGCGCGCGCCCAGAACGTCGCGGTCGGCCGCGGCGACTTTGTCATCATCCGCACCGGACAGCTGGAGAAATGCCTTGAGCAGGGCTGGGGCACCTTCGCGGGCGGCGATGCTCCGGGCGTCAAATTCGAGAACTGCTACTGGTGCCAGGAAAAGGAGATCGCCGCCATCTGCTCCGATACCTGGGGTGTCGAGGTGCGCCCCAATGAAACGATGGAAGCGAACCAGCCCTGGCACTGGGTGGTCATCCCCGCCATGGGGCTGACCATGGGGGAGATGTTCTACTTGAAAGAGCTTGCCGAAAATTGTGCCGGCGATGGCGTCTACGAGTTCTTCTTCTGCGGTCCGCCGCTTGTGATCACGGGTGCCACCGGCTCGCCGATCAACCCGCAGGCGATCAAGTAAACCCCAGTGTGCCTATAGGAGAATTACACCACCACGCCTCATCGTCAAAAAAATCCCGGCCAGCTCGCGGGCTTCTTAGGCCTGGTCGCCAGTCCCGGCTAGCTAAATCTTAGGCAACGCTGCAGCCTGACTGTGCCAGGCATTTTTTTTGGCCCACCGTCGTGTCATTTCCCCGGCAGCAAATCCGGGGGGGAGGGGGCGATCAGAGAGCCTCAGCCGAAGCCGCACGCGCATTGTCTTTCCGGCCCGCGACTTGCATAGCAAGAGGCGGAGCGGATTTCGATCGACTGGAAATCACCTGTAGGATGGGTAAAGGCGCCCGCGCACCGTCCCCGCCAAGCCGCGGCTTGATGGGCACCAGGTCATCAGGCTCGCTGCAGGCCTGGTGGCTTTGCCCACCCTCGCAGGTATCCAGACGACCGCGACGCGCTCTATAGACCGCGGCATCAACGACGCGCACCAAGCGTCGGCGGCCGCGAATTCGCGGGCAGTTCCCTGCCAACCCGCCCCCGTAAGCAGGGCAGGGACTGTCCGAGCGACACCAGGGCGTTCCATGTCGATTCTTGTCGGCCTCCACCATGTCACCAGCTATCGCTACGATCGGCCCGTCAGCCTCAGTCCGCAGGTGATCCGTCTGCGCCCGGCGCCGCATAACCGCACGCCGATCAAGAGCTATGCACTCAAGGTCCTGCCCGCCGCGCACTTCGTGAACTGGCAGCAGGACCCGCATGGCAATTGGCTCGCCCGGCTGGTCTTTCCGGAAAGGACCACGGAGTTTGTGATTGCGGTTGATCTGGTGGCCGACCTGCAGATCATCAATCCGTTCGATTTTTTCGTTGAGCCTTATGCGGGACAGTTTCCGTTCGACTACCCGGAGGAACTCCGCACCGATTTAGCTGCCTTCCTCGAACCGGAGCCGCCGGGTCCACTCCTGAAAGCGTTTCTTTCCGGGCTGTCGCGCAGCCACGCCAACACGGTGGATTACCTGGTCGCGCTCAACCAGGAACTCCAGCGCAAGATCCGCTACATCACCCGCATGGAGCCGGGCATACGGACGCCCGATGAGACGCTTGAGGCGGGCTCCGGATCGTGCCGCGACAGCGGCTGGCTGCTGGTCCAGATTCTGCGGCACATCGGCGTGCCGGCGCGTTTCGTTTCCGGCTACCTCATCCAGCTGCGCCCCGACGTGAAAGCGCTCGACGGCCCGTCCGGCAGCGAGCGAGACTTCACCGACCTGCACGCGTGGGCCGAGGCGTACATTCCGGGCGCCGGCTGGATCGGGTTCGATCCGACCTCGGGCCTCCTTTGCGGCGAGGGCCATCTGCCGCTCGCCGCGACGCCGCATTACCGCTCGGCTGCACCCATTACCGGAGCGGTCGATTTCGCGGAGGTCGATTTCTCCTTCGAGATGCGGGTGTCCCGCATCGCCGAGCAGCCGCGGGTCACCTATCCGTTTTCTGATGCCGCGTGGGAGGCTCTCGACTCGCTTGGCGACAGCGTCGATTCCGATCTCTCGGCCCAGGACGTCCGCCTCACCATGGGTGGGGAGCCGACTTTCGTCTCGATCGACGATTTTGAATCGGCCGAATGGAATACTGCGGCCTTGGGGCCGACCAAGCGCGTCCGCGCGGACGACCTGATCCGCAGATTGCGCGATCGGTTCGCCCCCAACGGCTTCCTGCATTTCAGCCAAGGCAAATGGTATCCGGGCGAACCGTTGCCGCGCTGGGCCTTTGCGCTGTACTGGCGCAAGGATGGATTTCCGATCTGGCACGACCAGTCCTTGATCGCGCCCGAGGGGCATGACTTCGCCCCCACTGCCGAGCTGGCCAAGCGCCTCGCAGAAGGCATCGCAGCGCGCCTCGGCCTCGCCCGTGATTACATCGTTCCGGCTTATGAAGACCCGGTGCGTCAGATGCTCAAGGAGGGCGATTGGCCCGATAACATCGACCCGAGCGATCCCAAGATCGACGATCCGGCGGAACGCAAGCGCATCTTGCGCGAGTTGGAGCGGCGGCTCACCGTGCCGGCCGGCTTCGTGCTGCCGGCGCAGCCGGCAAACGTGCAGGCTTCACCGACGCGTTGGTACAGCGAAATCTGGCCGCTGCGGCGCGGACATCTGTTCCTGATTCCCGGCGACTCGCCGGTCGGCCTCCGCCTGCCCCTCGATTCGCTGCCTTATTTGCCACCCTCAGAACGGCCCACCGTCGTGGCAGCTGACCCGTTCATGCCGCGCGGCGAGTTACCTCATCCCGACGTGCTGTTCCAGCGCGCCCGTGACCACCTCACCGCGGGCGAAATAGATGATGGCAAGACGGCCGAGGACATCGCACAGGGATCGGACCGGCGCAAGCAGCCTGGCCGCGCCATGCCGGCGGTTCCGGTTCGCACTGCTCTCACGGTCGAGCCGCGCGACGGACATCTGTGCGTGTTCATGCCGCCGGTCGAGGGGCTGGAGGACTATCTGGAGCTGCTCGCCGCCGTGGAGGCGACCGCCGCTGACCTGAAGACGTCTGTTCAAGTGGAGGGTTATCCACCGCCCTTCGACCACCGCCTCAACGTCATCAAGGTTACGCCGGACCCGGGTGTCATCGAGGTCAACATCCATCCGGCGGCAAGCTGGCGGGACGCAGTCCCTGTCACCCGCGGCCTCTACGAAGACGCGCGGCTCGCCCGGCTCGGCACCGACAAATTCATGGTCGACGGCCGTCATACCGGTACGGGTGGCGGCAACCATATCGTGCTGGGCGGCGCCACTGCGGCTGACAGTCCATTCCTGCGCCGGCCCGATCTGTTGAAAAGCATTGTGCTGTACTGGCAACGCCGGCCATCCTTGTCCTACCTGCTTTCCACCCTGTTTATCGGCCCGACCAGCCAGGCGCCCCGCATCGACGAGGCGCGCATGGACATGCTCCACGAATGCGAAATTGCGCTCAGCCTCGTGCCCGGCAAGGACGGGTCGGCGCCGCCGCCATGGTTGGTCGACCGCCTGTTCCGCAACCTCCTGGTCGATGTCACAGGCAATACCCACCGCACCGAAATCTGCATCGACAAGCTGTTCTCGCCGGAAGGCGCGACTGGCCGGCTCGGCCTCGTCGAATTCCGCTCATTCGAAATGCCGCCCGATGCGCGCATGAGCCTCGCCCAGCAGTTGCTGCTGCGCGCGCTCGTCGCCTGGTTCTGGCGCGAGCCGCTCGACGGTCCCATGGTGCGCTGGGGCACGGCACTGCATGACCGCTTCATGCTGGAGCATTTCGTTTGGGAGGATTTCCTCGACGTGCTCACGGACTTGCGCCGCGAAGGCTATCGCTTTGACCCGCAATGGTTCGACGCGCAACGCCAGTTTCGTTTTCCGCTTTACGGCGAGGTCAGCCATGGCGGTGTGCGGCTTGAGCTGCGCCAGGCGCTCGAGCCCTGGTACGTGCTGGGCGAGGAGGCGAACGTGGGCGGCACCGTGCGGTTTGTGGATTCCTCGGTCGAGCGGTTGCAGGTCAAACTGCAAGGCCTCAACGCAGCGCGCCATGTCATCACCTGCAACGGCCGCCGCCTGCCGTTGACCGGGACCGGACGGCCCGGCGAGTATGTCGCCGGCGTCCGTTTCAAGGCATGGTCGCTCCCGGCCGCGTTACATCCGACCGTGCCGGTGCACGCACCGCTGACATTCGACATTCTCGATCGCTGGAGCCACCGCTCCCTTGGTGGCTGCGTCTATCACGTCGCCCATCCCGGCGGCCGCAACTACGAGACCTATCCGGTCAACTCATACGAGGCCGAGGCGAGGCGGCGAGCACGTTTCCAGGACCACGGCCACACGCCCGGGTTCGTGGCGAAGATTCCGGCGGAGGAGTGGTCGGTGGAGTATCCCGTCACTCTGGATTTGCGGCGGGGAGGTGAGTGAGGGAATCTGCAGGGTGGGCAAAGGCGGAGCGTTCCGGGGACTCATCTGCTTTCAGGCTTCGCCCATGCGGTGCGTCGGCCGGGAAGTGGGCAAAGTCGGACAAGCGCCGGCCAGCGCGCGCGAGAAGCGGCCCTGCCGGGCGCCGTCGCCCACCCACGAGCTATCCGCTAGGTCATGATCTTGCTGCCTGACGCTCGGTGCGCGCCTTGGGGGTTCGCCGGCGTCGCGCGGTCACTCCTTCACGCCACGCATTCTCATGCCACGCATTTGACGCTTTTTGGCTTCGGCGCGATTAAACCGTTCCATGTTCTCCCTCCCCCACCACGCGCAGCTTCAATCCATCGATCAACGAGGCCCGTTTTGCTTCGGCATCATTTATGGCGGCGTCGATCTCCCGCCACGTCGTCCTGTTCGACCCATACATGACGGTACCACCGATCACGCCCGAGATCGCTGCCATCATCGCCATGGGATGGACTGCAAGGACCCCGATCGTCGCCGCCAGCATCCAAATGCCGCCAGCGGCGATTGCGATCTGGGAGATCAACCTGATCTTACGGCACCGAGCTGAGGCGTCGGTCAGCTCCTCGAGTCGCGACTCAAGATAGGCGATTTGGTCACGCGGATAGTCGCCGGTCTCGGGCGGCGGTCCATCGTCGGTCGCGATATTCACGCTTGTTTGCCCCTCATGCGATCGCACAATGCCTGGCGAGGCCGGCGGACCCCGCGATTCTCGTCGCCATTCGCTAGGGCGCAATGCGCTGCATTATTGCGCCCTAGCGGCGAAGCCTTGGCCGTTGTTCCGCAGCAAGAACCCGCACCGACACCATGCCGACATGCAAGCTGCCGTTATCCGGCAACGTGCCTAAGCGATCAACCCACGCGTTCACCTCGCCGGTCGGGAGCCAAATGGGATTGTTCAACGTCACGATCGGCCAATCAAGCGAGCCGGAGGGTGCTTTCTGACGCGGCAAGCCGCGGCAAGCCGCCGGGCAGGTCGTGCTGCTTAATCATGTTCATTCAGATGCCGCGGATCGCCGGCGTGAAGGGCAAGCACAAACGCAAGGCACTGCGCCCATCTCTTCATCACGCCGCCGGAGCGATCGCCTTGCCGGCCGCCTCCTTTCCTCCCCGCAGCGGGGAGCAAAGAGGCGGCTCCCGGGACAACTTCTCCGCTACTGCGCTATCGCGCCTGCGCCCTCGCCACACCCGAACGAGCGCTCCGCAACCCCTCGCCTCGACCGTCCCGAGCCCCTTGCCCGGCAGAGCGCAATCCGACGTGGCGCAGCCACGCTCTTGCGGCCGGCGGAAAGGTGAGGGGCGGCGCGCCCGCATGCGATTGCGCTGCTCGCATGCGGGGGAGGGCAGGCAGCGTATCTGCCATTGGGAGCCTGGAAGCGACGCTCCGAACCGCTTATCTTTGGCGCCATGTCCGCGCTCACCGAACAAGCCGCTCCCTCGGGCTCCGAACTCGTCACCCAACTGCTCGCGGACTATCGGCCGCTGCCGGGCGTCTTTGACGAGATGGTAAGCGAACGCGGCGAAGTTCGCGCCCACTGGCACGGCCTGCTCGCCGGCCTCGCCGTCCTCGGGCGCGAGGAACTGGCGCGCAGGTTCGCCGCTGCCGACCGCTACCTGCGCGATTCCGGCGTATTTTACCGCGTTTATGAAGACGAGGCCGGAGTCGAGCGTCCTTGGCCGCTGACACCCATTCCGCTCATTATCGCAGCCGAGGAATGGCAGCGCCTGCAGGCGGCCCTCGTTGAGCGCGCGCATCTGATGGAGGCGGTGATCGCCGACATCTATGGCGCCGGCACGCTGTTGCGCGAACGGCGACTGCCCGGTGCGCTGGTGGCCGGCAGCCCGGAGTTCCTGCGGCCGCTCGTCGGTGTGCCGCCCTCGGGAGGCGCGCATCTGCGCATTTATGCCGTCGACGTGGCGCGCGGCCCCGACGGCCGCTGGTGGGTGCTGCGCGACTGCACGCAGGCGCCGTCGGGTGCTGGCTTCGCGCTCGAAAACCGGCTGGCGCTGCGCCAGAGTATTCCGGACATCTACCGCAACCTGCATGTTCTGCGCCACGCGCCGTTCTTTCAAACCCTGCAGGCGGAGCTCACCCGACTGAACCGCCAGGACGATTCGCGCGTCGGCGTGCTGACGCCAGGGCCGATGAACGAAACTTA
>JASHRR010000014.1 GCA_030037185.1 Xanthobacteraceae bacterium
CCGCATCATCAAGCGCAACGACGGCGAGCCGGTACCAGATCCGCCGCGCGACCCGAATCGCAGCTGGTCGGTGCACTTCATCGGAGGGAAGCGCATGGAAAGACTCGGCATCGTAGAAGCTGCCGACGAAGCGGGGGCGATCGACGCCGCGGCGGCTCTGTTCGGGGTGGACAGTCTGCGGCGCAAACGGCTGACGGTCCGATCCTTGGTGGAAAGCGACCGCAGGAGTCCCCTGATTCCGCAACTGCACCATGTTCCCGCTGCTGGCTGGCAGAATGCCGCCGCGCGGGCGTTCGCGCGTTTACGCCTGGTAGCCGAGGCGGTACGCCGCGAGCGCCTTCCCGAACAGCTTCGCCTCAACGGCTGTGCAGGGCGCTCGCCGCCAATTCCCCGATGAGTTACGTTACACTGTAATCGCAATGCACGGCCAGACGGTTGAGCCGATCCCGCGCATCGAGGCTCACGAACAGCTGCAGACGCGCCACGTCACCCTTCGCCCAGGGCGGCGTGCGCGATAGCGCCGCTGTGCCCGTATATTTGCGGTCAGAGCCATCGCAAAAGCCCGTTGCTGCGATTACACCGTAATCGTAATCCGGCTAGACCGCAGCACGCAATCGGCGACGTCACGCAAGCCCACGGACGCGGCGGGACGGACGTTGTGAGCCAGCGGAGTATTGCGGGGCTTCCTTGCGCGCAGCAAAGCTTCCGGATTGCCCTGCGGTTCGAAAATGGATTGGCGAACCTGCCAGAGATTGCACGCAATGGCATGCAGACAGAAGCAACGGGTGACGCGGCGGAACCGTAATACAGCTGCCTTCGATCCCGCGTATGATCCTCGCCCGCATCCGCGAAGCCGCCGCCCACTAAGGGCTGCTCCCTCGCCGAACCAAAGTCGGACGCAACGATCCGTGCCCCCCGCGGCTCGGGCAAGAAACACAAGCGCTGCTGCACGCGCTCCTAATCGCTAGGAGCAATCGGTGGGTCCAAAGGCCGCTTACTGTCCAGTGACTGACCGGAGCGAAGCATGTACCCGAATATGGCCCAGGTGAACACCGAACCTCCGAACGATAACCGCGGCTACAGCAGACACGCCTAGGTAAAGCGCGCTATTGTGTTGCCCACAAAATCATATGGCCCTACGTGCGTGAGCTTGCTGCGCGAATCGAGCCAGATTGTTCCTCCAAGCGCCCGCCAACGACTACAGAACGTGTAGTCCTCGCTGAGATAGTGCCCAGTTTCACGGTCGATCAGACAGTCGAAAAGGGCGAAGAGATTGGGACTCTGGGTAGGTAAGGCGGTGTTGTGAGCCGCCGTGTAGTGCGTTTCGGGATATTTGGCCGCCATCAATTCCAGAACACGCCGCTTGATCAATAGGAAGCCCGCGCCGGCGTAAACACCCGTGACAAATCCGTCCGTGGTCTTGAGTTCTTCGCCTTTGCACGGCACTCCTACGTAGCGAAGCTGAGCGGTTTGTAGAGGTTCTCCGTTAGCGGCGCGCTGGCGAGCCGCTTGATCATAGTCCAGCAGTTTCAGCGGATACATGCCTGCGACGACATCCTGGTTGAAGTTCAGCATTCGCTGAACCTGATCCACGCCGAAGCCTATGTCTGCGTCAATGAACATTAGATGGGTTTCAGCCGGACGGTCAAGAAAGGCTGCCACGATTGTATTTCGACCTCGAGTTATCAGAGATTCATAGGCTACTGTTTTTATCGATACGCGTAGATTAGGTATGTTGTGACAAAGTAAAGCACAGATAGATACCATATATCGCGAGGTGACCATTCCGCCGTAGCAAGGGGTGCCAATAAAAAGGCGAATTTGATTCCCATTCATGCCTGACTCTGCCGATTGACAGATCCTGTGACGGTCCGACATGGCATTGGACCTCCATGGCGTTGACCAGCTAATACATCAGGCCCCGGTCAGCGTGCTTTCCAATAGCACGGTCTCCTGCAACCCTGCAACTTTAGCCGTGCGGGTAGGCGCATTGCCGGCGCGGTTGGGGCGGACGATCATGCAGAGCATCGTTTCATAAGGAGGCGAACGCCCGAAAACTGACAAGACCGCAAAGGCAGGGCATCTAAAATGCCAAGGTCGCTACGTCGATGCTGAACCGCTCTACAGGCGAGTGCTGACGATCTTCGAAAAAGCACTCGGGCCCGACCATCGCAATGTCGCGAGTGCGTTCAACAACCTGCGGGCCCGCTACTACCACCGGGTCGCTACGCTGAAGCCGAGCCGCTCTATCAAACGAGGGCTGGCGATCCTCGAACAAGCACTCGGGCCCGACCATCGCAATGTCGCGAGTGCGCTCAACAGCCTGGCGGGCGCTCTACTATCACCAAGGTCGCTACGGCTCACGCCGAGCCGCTCCATCAAACGAGGGCTGGCGCCCTTCGAAAAAGCACTCGGCCGCCACCATCACGAAGTTGTGGTACCGCTCGACAACCTGGCCGATCTCCACACTCACCAATGTCCCTACTAATCCCACCTCGCCCATCGTGATATTGATACACTCAGCGCGGTGCCGGCGAGAATCGAATTGACAAACGCGCGCCATGAGATCGGCGCTGCACTTTTTCGATCCGCTATGGGAGCTTCCAGTGTTGCGCAATCCACATCTTTTTCTTTTTCATGAGGCCGGCCGATATCGCAGGATATGACTACCCCGCCCGATTAAGACGATGACGGTCACTACATTGCCGCCAACGCCCGGGCGCCAGTCGCACGGGAACCCGGCGGAGAGTCGAACAGATCGCTCCTGCGGTCCCAGCCGTGGCCGGCTCGCGCGCCTTGACCGATCCGGCGGCCGGGATTCGCCGCCTGCTACGGGACGCGATTTCGCCAACCCTCGCCGTTTGCCGGTCTGCTGCTCGGTCGTCCGGATATGCCCGCCTGTGTCAGCGTCACCGATGCATCCCGGCTCGCCCTGAGTTTGTGCGCGGCATATATTTGAACATGAGAGTCCCGTCGGAGGCTCCGCCTTTCTGACCGGCGTCTAAACTAAAGTAACCAACTTTGGACGCTGATGTTGCCCGTTGAGAGGCATGTCGCCTTTCGGTACCGTCGCATCGCGATTTCGATAGACCATCGGAGAAGTAGCGGGCCAACGGCTTGAACGCCCAACTGAAGCTCGTTACTTCGGCGAAGCCAACAAGCTCGGAGATCCGCTCGAGCGACAGCGAGGAGGTGCAAAGCAGATACCGCGCCGGTTCTTCGCGCGTGTTGTCGGCCAACGCGCTGTAGGAGACCCCCTCGCGCGCCAGTTGACGGTGCAGCGTACGCTCGGATAGGCTCGACTATCCGTTCAACCCGATCGGCCAGGGCAGCCTCCCAGTGAGCAATACGCGGACGACGATGGGTTTGTCGAGGTGGCAGAAGCGCCGAGCGGGCGATCAAGTAGCACGTGCTAATGCACATGATGAAGAAATATCCCGAGCTGAACTACGTGCCCGACGGCCCGCCCAACAATCCGCAGCGCCACCTCTACTGGCGCTTCTTCGATTGCATCGTCGATCCAGATTCGGGCTCTCAGAGTACTATGCGTCTTGCCGCCGCTGGCACGACGTCGGCGGCAAGGTGCATGTCGACCTACAATGCACGCCGATGCACCTCGGCCAGCACCTGTTCCGCGGCGAGGGGCGGTGGTAGCGGCCACACTCATTCGCCGAAGTTGCCATGATCGCAGAATCCCTCCCAATTCCCCTACGTTTTTTCCGCCGATGTCGATTTCAAGCTCACATGATTTGGCGCGCCTGCTGGGTATGAGCCGTTTGACTCATGTGGTGGACATCGGCGCAAATCCAATCGATGGTGCGCCGCCTTACAGGCCGCTTCTGGAAGCGCAATTGTGCCGCATTACCGGCTTTGAACCTCAAGCATCGGCACTTGCCGAATTGAATCTCAGGAAGGGACCCAACGAGACCTACTTTCCCTATGCGGTCGGCGATGGCAAGGCGCACACCCTTAACCTCTGTGCCTATTCCGGCTGGACGAGCACATTCGTTCCCAGTGGAGCTGCCCTCGACGTCTTCAGTTTCTTTAAGAACAATGCCCGCGTCGTCGATCGAACGCGGATTGAGACACGCCGGCTCGATGATCTGGTCGAGGTAGATGACATCGATTTTTTGAAGATCGACATCCAAGGCGGCGAGCTGGCGGTCTTCGTGCACGGCAGGGAAAAGCTGAGAAACGCCGTCGTGATTCAAACGGAATTGCAGTTCGTCAATCTCTACGAAGGGCAACCATCTTTCGGTCAGGTCGACCAAGAGCTGCGAGTGCAAGGATTTATTCCCCATGCCTTTGCGGCGCTCAAGAAGTGGCCGATTGCGCCGCTACAATTCGGAGGAAACCAGCCGCTCAACCAGCTGCTCGAGGCTGATGTGGTTTATGTGCGTGACTTCGTTCACGCCGACGGCATGTCGAACGATCAGCTCAAGCAGCTCTGTTTGATCGCCCACTCGTGTTACAATAGTTTTGATCTTGCCGGTCGTTGCGTCGCGTTGCTGCACCAGCGCCAGGCGATAGGCACGGGGACACTCGAGCAATATATCGAGATCTTGAGTACTTGCGGCCCACTTTGCTGAGGAAGTGGGGCGGTGCGGCGACATGCGAGGAGGGCACATGCTAAAGTCGTAAGCTGCTGCTTCTGTGCGCTGGTCAGGGGCATGGCAAAACCCAAGTTTCTGGCGGTTACTAAGTAACCAGCAGGACTGTGCCGGGCAATGGCGTTGCATCTTCGTCAAACAGTGGACCTGCGGCCAGAATGCGCCGCCTGCCATCCGTCTCTATCGACAAAGAGAACCCCATCAGCGACGTAGCTGGGCGATAGTAGGTTATTCGTACTCTATCCGTCCTGCCGCCTGCCACCACTTTGGTGGCTGGCTCCGTCTCGTCAGCACATTTCCACTGATCGACACTTAAAGTTCGCAGATTCCCAAGTCGGCAGTGGTGGGCCACTTCCGGACTCATGCAGCGCAATGAACACATCCCCGCAGTTCCCAGGCACTCCCTGATCGCGATAGGCTCACCAACCCACGCAAAAGATCACAGACGCGGTGGCGATGCAGGTGCGTCAGGCGCAGCGGCGTTGCCGCGCAGCGGCGGGGCGCAGCAGCGGAGGTGCGGATCACCGGCTGGCTCGACTTCGAACCGCCGCAGCATGAATTCCTCGAGGGGTTTCGCCGGGGCTTGGCGGAGTTCGGCTTTTCAGTGATCCGCCGCGCAACCGATCGGAGGTATCACCGCCGTGGCGGAGAGCCCGCATGTGATGCTTGGTGCACAAGCCTTTTGCCCGGACCTTGCCGCCGCATCCTTCGATTGTGCATATGGTTATCCGAGGTCTGTCGGAGGTATCCCCGTTGTAGCGGCGAGCCCGTTGGTAGTGCTTGTTGCACAAGTCGTGCTTGATGGCCTTGCCACCGCATCCTTCGACGCTGCAAGTCCGCACTGTCCGTGGTCTGTCGTGTGTTTTTCTATCGGGGCGGCGAGCCCGCTGGTAGTGCTTGTGGCACAAGCCTTTTGCTTCAACCTTGCTGCCGCATCCTTCGATTGTGCATATGGTTATCCGAGGTCTGTCGGAGGTATCCCCGTTGTAGCGGCGAGCCCGTTGGTAGTGCTTGACGCACAAACCTTTACCGAACACCTTGGTAGTGCATCCTTGGACGTTACACTTATCGCTCTTCGACATGCGCAAGCAGCCGCAGGAGGGGGCTTTGCCGCGTCTTAGACTGTGAGTTGAAGCCTTTTTGTTCCCGCCGCAATCACATTCGCAAAGCCAATACACATCCCCGTGCTTGCTGCGATAGGGTGTCCGTTCTCGCACAACAAGATGGCCGAATCGTTGTCCTACCAGACCATTCAATCTCCTCATCTGTGTCTCACCTCGCCTCCGGTATCGAGATATCATAAAGGGTTACTCAAAATATGGCATGCTAATGCTCTCCGTTACGAAATTAACTTGCGCAAAAACGTCTGTAGCGAAAAACCAAGCGCAGACAGACAGCACGCGTGACTACGCCTGCCTCTTCAAATCTCACTGTAAATTAAACGCTACTTGTTTTTTCAAGGAAGGGTGATTCTATTTTGCTATACGCCGTATAACGTCAGAAAACAGCACGAGCTTTCGAACAACATGACCTAGTGCATTATCGTTAAGCGCTGCGACCCCTGACTCGCGTTAATTAGTGGTAATGTATTAATCATTGGTAATGTATTAATTAGTGGTAATGTACTGATGTGCCGATGCCGGTAGTTGATACGAATAACCTATTGATACGAATATTCTCGTAGTGTTGCCGTTCCGACACAGTCAGACACGGTTAACTTTAGTAACATTGAACCGGGAACGAGTTTTGGATGCGTTCCCGGGGAGGTATTCAGATGTGGAAAAACTTGACAGCGACCGGCTTTGCCGGCGCCCTGCTGGCTATGGGAATAACGCCATCGGCTGCACAGGAGGATTTCATCCCATTCCAGGCCGTGCAGTTGCCGGACGCCGGGACCCTGGAGGCGTTCGATATTAGCTTTGTTAACGCGGCACTCCACACCTATGCGCTTTCCGCTTCAAGGGTTGTCGACAGTAGGGGGCCGTTCGGGACGGTTGTCATCGTCGACACGAACCTCAATGTCGTCACCAAGGAACTCATTCCAGACCCGCCATTCGCCGGCGCCTGTTCGTTTCCGGCACGAAATACGGT
>JASHRR010001161.1 GCA_030037185.1 Xanthobacteraceae bacterium
GATCTTCAATGCCGATCCACTGATATGTCCTGGCCAGGTGGTAGCCTTGTGCGAAGCGTCGCGGCGAATATTCGATATCCTGGCATGCAATCTGGCGAGCCTGCGTCTCGCTCGGTCCCGGTTGCGGGACTGCCGCGAAACATCGCACGTGATACTCGGCGGAGGCGCTTGAGCAAGGCTGTGTGTGCTTTCGGGCCGGGGATGGGGTCACCTTTGCTCGCGACCGCCAGCGTCTTCACACCAAGGTCCTGTTCATATTGGGTAGGCTTGCGCACAATTGGAGAGAAATCAAACGGACTGCTCACCGCCCTCTCTTCGATTGCGGGGACTCCGCGCGAAGCCCCACCGGCCTCAATCGCCGGGGGAATTGCCGGCACTGCCTCCGATATAAAGAAATCCTTATATGATGTTGCGAGCCCTGAAAGGCCTTGCTATAGGCCTCGCAGCGAAACGCCCGAACCCTGCGATCCGAAGGATGCCAGATGACCATCTCGCCGAAAGCTGCGACAACCACGCCGGCCTCGCATGATCACGTCGTAAAGGACATCGGTCTCGCCGAATGGGGCCGCAAGGAGATTGCGATTGCCGAGACCGAAATGCCGGGGCTGATGGCAATGCGAGAGGAATTCGGCCCGGAGCAACCGCTACGCGGGGCCCGCATCGCCGGCTCCTTGCACATGACGATCCAGACCGCCGTGCTGATCGAGACGCTCGCGGCGCTGGGCGCTGAGGTGCGGTGGGCCTCGTGCAATATCTATTCGACTCAGGATCACGCCGCCGCAGCCGTCGCGGCGAGCGGCATACCGGTATTCGCCGTCAAGGGCGAGAGTCTTGCGGAGTATTGGGATTACACCCACCGCATCTTTGCGTGGTCGGACGGCGGCACGCCCAACATGGTTCTCGACGATGGCGGGGATGCCACGTTGTTGATCCACCTCGGCCTGCGGGCCGAGGAGGGTGACCTCGGGGCGATCAGCAAGCCCGCCAACGAGGAAGAGCAAATTCTCTTCGCCGCGATCAAGAAGCGGCTCAGCCAGCATCCGGGCTGGTATCGCAGGAATGCCGACGCGATCCGCGGCGTGTCCGAGGAGACCACGACCGGCGTGCATCGGCTGTACGATATGCAGAAGCGGGGCACGCTGCTGTGGCCCGCCATCAACGTCAATGACAGCGTGACCAAATCGAAATTCGACAACCTTTATGGCTGTCGCGAATCGCTTGTGGACGGCATTCGCCGCGGCACGGACGTGATGATGGCCGGCAAGGTCGCCATGGTGGCAGGTTTCGGGGATGTCGGCAAAGGCTCGGCAGCCTCGCTGCACCAGGCCGGCTGCCGCGTGATGGTGTCGGAGATCGATCCTATCTGTGCGTATCAGGCCGCGATGGCGGGCTTTGAGGTCACGACGATGGACGACGCCGCTCCGCGTGCGGACATCTTCGTTACCGCCACCGGCAACGTGGACGTCATCACGGTCGAGCACATGCGCAACATGAAGGACCGCGCCATCGTGTGCAACATCGGCCACTTCGACAGCGAAATACAAGTTGCGGCGTTGAAGAATTTCCGATGGCAAAACGTCAAGCCGCAAGTCGACGAGATCGAGTTTCCCGACGGCAAGCGTATCATCTTGTTGTCGGAAGGGCGCCTCGTCAACCTCGGCAATGCCATGGGACATCCGAGTTTCGTCATGTCGAACTCGTTCACCAACCAGACGCTCGCGCAAATCGAGCTGTGGACCAATCCGGGCAAATACGAAAACAAGGTCTATACCCTGCCCAAGCAGCTCGACGAAAAGGTCGCGCGGCTGCATCTCGACAAGATCGGCGTCAAGCTCACCCGTCTGAGCCAGAAGCAGTCAGCCTATATCGGCGTACCGGTGGAGGGGCCCTACAAGTCCGATCACTACCGCTATTGACCGGCGGCAGGCAACTGCGGCGGTATGGCCACAATCGCATAGCGGGTCACCGGCCCGGAAATTCCGAGAAAAGTGCGAGAGATGTCTCGTTCGACGCGCCTCGCCTGCGGGGCCGCCGCGGCGCGCCTGTTCAAAGCCTCCATGCAGCGGTTTTCATTGACCGGACAATAGAGCAGGATGCCCTGGCGGGCGATCCGCTCCTCATCGGTCCACGGCGTCAATGCGGGAGTGACGATTTCAAAAGTGGATGGGCGATCAGGAAAGTAGAAGACCGAGCCGTTAAGCACATTGTCGTAGCTGCCGACGACCCGCAGCGGCAGGTCGGTGGCGTCGCGCCAGACCTTGCCAGCGGCCTCGGCGATCAAACTATATTGTGCGCCGTAGTTTGGGATTTGTTTGAAATGGGTTGCCACCGCCACGATCGGGGCGGCCAGGACGGCAAGCACCGGAAACGACACCGCCAGTGCGAGAATGCGGACTGCAGCGACACGGGGAATCACGATCCGGGGCGATGACAACAGCACAACGGGCAGCAGCGTCATGCCCGCCATGGCCCAAAGCGAAACGACTTTCTCGGCGGTGACGACCGCCATGACTGCCGGCAGCACCAGCGGCAGGAAGAAGATGATCACGGCGAGCCGCCGCCGGGGATCGCCGGGCCACAGCATATCGGCAATATCGGCGGGCGCCGGGCTGGCCGCGATGCCGGTCAGCAAGATCGGGACGATCGCATAGCCAAGTGCACCGGCCACATATCCGACACCCGAGACCAACGCCTGGAGAACAGTTCCGGGGTGCGATTCAAGCGCATATCCAAATGTCCCGAAATCGTGCGCGTAAAGCCACAGGAGATGGGGCGACAAGGCGATAACGCCTGTCGCGACCGTGACAAAGGGCGCGGCAGTGCCAAAATAAGATTTGCGGCGGGGATCGCTTGCCGCGCCAATCACCAGCGCCGCAAGCAGGACCACCGACCAGTATTTCGTCAGCATGGCGCCAGCGGCTGCGACGCCGGCCAGCGCCGCGGCACCGACCCTGCCCGCCGCGGCAGGCGAGAAAGGGTAGATCGATTTACCCGCTGGCGACGGAGCTGCCTCAAAGGACTGCAGAAAAAGCCATGTGGTCAGCCCCCACCACGGCATCATGGCGGAGTTGGCGTTGAACTTGAGCGCGTGAAAATTGAAGAACGGAACGAGGGTCAGAAAGGCGAGCCCGACTGCGCTTTTGGCACCGTCGAGGTAGCGTGTCGACACCATGAAGGCGATCCACAGGGCAACGGTGGCGTTGGCGACAGCGAACAGGTCATAGGCCCACGTCGTGAGGGGAAAAACCGAAAACCAGGCGCCGACCAGCCACGCCGGCAGCGGCGGATGCTTGGGGGTCCCCAACGTGACTTCACGCGACCACGCGACCATCTCACCCATGTCGAAATGGAAATCCTGGCTCGCCTTGGCGACAACCGCGTACACGGTCCAAACCGCCCAATAGGCCGCGAGCACGCCGATGACGGTGCGACCGCGACGTTTTGGGTCGGACAACGCGTCGAGCAGCCGCCCGACCCTGGCATCGATGGCCTCAAGCGAGAGGGAAGCTTTCATAATGGAAAGACCTGATTCGGATGCGTGGACCCTTCGCACCACCAACCGGGCTCGACAAGGGGCAAGAACCCAGATATGTTCACGTTACGTTCCGGCGACGGTCGTTCTGGGGAAGATCGACGGTGCGCGCGGGAGTGGGAGCCGCTGGCGTCAGGCATGAGCGGTGGGAATCACCGGTTCCTTGCCCCTGCGACAAGGAAACTGTCAACAACCCCACGGCTGAAGCCGGGGGCTTGCAGGTGAAAGATGCAAAGCACCGTCCCCCACTATAGGCAGGTTGACAGACACCAGCATCGGGCTTGCCGATGTTGGTATGGTACTTCCAGGCAACATTGCGGGCGCCGTAGAGGTCGGCGTTAACCTCATGTCCGCACGATTGGCACCGAAAGATGGGCTGCCGTTCGAGGAAATGTGGGACTCCGCAAGTCATGAACGCTGGCGAATGTCGTCTTGTCTCCCTGGCTGCGGCTTTAATCGGCGATTGCGCGGCACTTTCCATTGCCGAAAGCAGGCTCGTTGCGCGCGCCCACCCGATCGATGCGCACCACATCGCCCGCGCGCGGGCGCAGATCCTCGCCGGGCAAGATTTGCTGGGGGCGGAGTTTTGCTCGCTCCGCAGCGCTCAGCAACGACGCCGAGTGGGTGCAACATACACGCCGGCGCCCATTGTCGATGCCATGGTGGAATGGGCTCACGGAGAAATCTCGACGCCGGCTCGCGTGGTCGATCCGGGGGCAGGTTCGGGACGGTTTTTGATCGCTGCCGCACGCAAATTTCCCAACGCTGAACTTGTCGCCGTCGACGTGGATCCGCTCGCCGCCTTGCTGCTGCGTGCCAACGCCGCGACGCACGCTTTTGCCGGCCGCCTCGCCGTGCACCTGACCGATTATCGAAACCTCGCGCTGCCGGCGATTGCCGGCCCGACATTGTTCATCGGCAATCCCCCTTATGTGCGGCATCACCATATCGGCGAGGAATGGAAGACCTGGTTCGTTGGCACGGCCAATCGCTTAGGCTTTAGTGCAAGCAAGCTCGCTGGCCTGCACATCCATTTCTTCTTCAAGACCCGCGAGCTCGGCCGACCCGGCGACTTTGGCGCCTTCATCACTGCCGCCGAATGGCTCGACGTGAATTATGGCGCCGCGCTCCGCCGGTTGCTGGCAGATGGCTTGGGCGGCACAGCCGTGCATATCATAGACCCCAGGGCCCGGCCGTTTGCCGATGCGCTAACCACCGGGGCGATCACCTGCTTCCGCCTCGGCAGCTCGCCAACCGAGATCACTCTGCGCTCGGTCGGCTCGCTCGGCGAGTTGGCGCCGCTCAGCCGCGGTCGCGCCGTCGCTTGGCACGAGATCGCCGGCGCGCGCAAGTGGTCGGGGTTCGTAGGTGAACCCAAGCAAGCACCAGCCGGATTGATCGAGCTCGGCGAGTTATTTCGCGTCCACCGGGGCCAGGTCACCGGCGGC
>JASHRR010001162.1 GCA_030037185.1 Xanthobacteraceae bacterium
GGAATCTTGCGCGCCTGCGGGGGGACCGCGGCACGGATCTGCATTCTCGCGTCCCGGCAATAGCGAGGTCGGCGTCGCACAAGGCGTTCGCGGGTGTCAAGTGTGTGTGGCATTGCGACCGCCCAACGAAACGCCCTTTGCCGGCGCCTGCCGGCCGTGTATCCTGACCCACTGCAGATCGGTCGCGTTTGTCGCGACCCGAAGTTATCCGGACAATGCAGGGGGAAAAAATGATGCGGTACGCAAGCTCGGCAGGGGCGTTCGCGTTCGCCGCCGCGCTGACGGTGGCGATCGGGGCTCACGCGGCCGAGGACGCGAAATACCCCGATTGGAGCGGTGCGTGGATAAGGATTCCGGTTAAACTTCCCACTCAGCCGTCTCACGACCAGACCAAGCCGTGGGGGCTCGGTCAGCAGGCCCCGCTCACTGCGGAGTATCAGAAAATCCTGGAGGACTCGATTGCGGACCAGGCCAATGGCGGGCTGGGCAATTTCCCCACCACGCTGGGCCGCGCCGCCGGCATGCCGCACATGATGATGGGGTTTATCCCGATGGAATTCGTGGTCACTCCGGAGACCACTTATATTTTGATTGGGATGTATGACCACTATCGCCGAATCTTCACCGACGGGCGCGACTGGCCCACCCAGATTGAGCCGACTTTTGCGGGCTACTCGATCGGCCGCTGGGTCGATGAGGATGGCGACGGCCGCTATGACGCGCTTGAGGTTGAAACGCGCGGTTTCAAGGGGCCACGCGCCTACGACGAAACCGGCCTGCCCCTCCATTTCGACAATCAATCGATCTTTAAAGAGCGCATCTATCGCGACAAAGCCGATCCAAATATCATTCACGACGAGATGACAACGATCGACCATGCCCTGACGCGTCCGTGGACGGTCGACAAAAGGTACGTACGCGACCCGGATCCGCGCCCGGTGTGGCCGGAATATTACATTGCGGAGGGCAATGGGCAGATCGCCATCGGCAACGAAAACTATTTCCTGAGCGCGGAAGGCATGTTGATGCCGGCCAAGAAAAATCAGTTGCCCCCCGATCTGCGGTATTTCAAACAGACGGGCAGGTGACGGGTCGCTGGCTTCGGCAAATTTACCGTAACACTGGATTGTAGGGCGACCTTTGTGGCCGCCCTTTTTGCGGAGACAATGGACGGTGTAGTGGCGCACCCGGTGTACAGACGGAGCGACCACCCGGTGCAACGGCAGCCGCCCCTCGCGGGACGTCGCGCTCTTGCCCTCACTTCTGCGACTGCTTGAAATACCTCAGATCCGGGGGCGGCTGGTCCTTGCGGACCGGCATCAACAGCCCGTCCCCGCTTAAGAAGTAGCTTTGCTTACCGATCGCGATCATTGATGGGTTCTCGGTGCAATAAGCCTCGGCCCACTCGGGACGCGGATTGGCATCGTGCACATATTTCTTGTCGACGATCCAAGGCCGCGTCAACGCATTGTCGAAGACTGTCATCTCGTCGTGGAGGATTTTCGGATTGGTCTTGTCGCGATAGATCCGCTCCTTGAACCTCGATTGATTATCGAATGCCAGGGGAAGCCCGGTGGCATCGTAGGCACGAGGACCTTTGAACGGTCCGCGCGTTTCGACTTCGAGCGTGTCATAAGTGCCGTCGCCGTCCGTATCGATCCACTTGCCGAGCGAGTAGCCGGCATAGGTCGGCTCGATGTCCTTGGGCCAGTCGCGACCATCTGTGAAGATTCGGCGAAAATGCTCGGCGCCGCCGACCAGCACATAGGTGGTGTTTGGCGTCACGACGAACTCCAGCGGCCGAAATGCAATCATGTTGAGCGGCATGCCGCCGGGGTAGCACCGGACGGCGTGGTCAAAAAAGTTTCCTTCCCCGCCGTTGGCCTGGTCTGCAAGGCTGTCCTCCAGAACTTTTTGATACTCGGGCGTCAGCGGGGCCTGCTGACCGAACCCCCAGGGCTTCGTCTGGTCGAACGAAGGCTGGCCCCCGAGTCCGGGCACGACAAAGCGCGCCCATGCGCCCTTCCAGTCCGGATATTTCGGCTGGTCGGCTGCCTTGACGGTGCCGATGGGCATCGCGACTGCGACCGCGACCGCGATGGCTGTGACTAGACTCGGACTCTGCATGGTAGGTGACCTCCTAAACGACTGTGCGCGGCTCGCCCCCTCTCTGCCCTGCCGCCTCGATGGCGGAGAATAGGGAGGCGGGTCGTCGCCCCGCGGAACCGTAGCGCGGCTTTCCGCACCGCCGACATTGCCTTGGCCTTCAACTGTCAAGCTGGGCCATGCCGCGCGCGACGCAGGCCGGCGACCGCCGGAAAAGTTCTGCGCAAGCTGCGTGTTTACTCCTGCCAACAAAGATACATCACCCGCATATGGCGTGGAAGTCTTGAGACGATGCCGTGGGCCGCAAACGTCCCGCCGGTTCCGCGTTAACGTGGTGCCGGGTGGGTTGAGCCACCCGGGCTTGTGACTTGGTCGATGCTCCAAATCCCTTCAGATTGGCTGAAGCGGTCAACCACGCAGTCGGGTCGTTCGAAAGATTTCACCGTCTCGCGGGGCTGAGCGAGCGGTCCCAGCCAGAATCCCGTCGAAATTTCGAAACCGCCCCCAACTCTGGAACCGAGGCGCGACAACAAACGTTACCGTTTAAGCCGGAGGTCATCATGTCTATCATCGCGTGGATCATTTTGGGATTAATTGCCGGCTTCATCGCCAACAAGATCGTCGATCACCCGGGCGGCGGTTTGATCTTCGACACTGTTCTCGGGATTATCGGGGCGGTTGTTGGGGGCTGGCTGTTTTCCTTTTTCGGCGCACGAGAGGTTACAGGCTTTAATCTCTACAGCCTTATTGTCGCCATCGTCGGAGCGGTCGTGGTTCTGCTCATATATCACGCGTTCACAGGCGCGCGACCGGCGAACCGGTTTTGACAAAGTCGTGACCTCGCAGACGTCCTGCATGGCGTACTCTGCTCATGCTCTCGCCGCATTGCGGATCGTCGCTGCGATTCTCTTTCTCGCGCACGGTCTCACCAAGTTAGTCGGCTTTCCGGTGGGCGCCCCCCCGGGCGAGCAGCCGCTCATGACGCTGCTCGGCTTTGCCGGAGTGATCGAGGTCATTACCGGGGTGTTACTGATTCTAGGCGTGTTCACACGGCCAGCCGCCCTCATTGCTTGCGGGGAGATGGCGGTCGCCTATTGGCTCTATCACGCGCCGCGCAGCTTTTTCCCGGCGATCAACGGCGGCGATGCTGCAATCCTGTTCTGTTTTGTTTTCCTCTACATCTTTGCGGCAGGCCCCGGGACCTTGAGTTTGGACGGTCTGCTGCACAGCCTTCCCCGGCTTAGGCGCCTCTCGAAAGGCTAGCTGGTCGGTCGAGTCAGCATGATTGGTTGCAAGCGCGGCCGGAGCCCGAGCGGCGAAACCCGCGAGCAGCATTGCGATTTCGGAAGGGCGGTCCCGGATTTCGCTGAGTCAGTATCAGGGTGGCCGGAGGCCGGACCCGGGTGGATCAGGGCTGGGGCAGCCCCCGTTTCAGGGCGACGTGGCGGCTGATAAGATCAGCACCTCTTAAGCAATCCCGGATGAACTTAAGCGACAACCCGTGTTTCGCTGCGGCGGGACATCGCTTTGAGATGGAGGATGAGATGGCCGAGGAGGTGACGATCCGCATCAACGAGCAAATATCGACAGTCGCGGTCGATCGCGACACGCCGCTCCTTTATGTGCTGGCAAATGAGCTTGGCCTGCGAGGACCGCGTTTCGGCTGCGGGCTTGGCCAGTGCGGCTCATGTTCGGTCCTTCTCGACGGTATGGAAATCCGTTCATGCATTACGCCGGTCGGGGCAGTCGAAGGCAAGCAGGTGACGACGCTTGAGGGCCTGCCGGCGCTCTTTGCCCGGCAACGCAAGCTTGCGAGCCCGCCCGCCCTTCACCCCTTGCAGCGCGCCATGATCGAGGAGCAGGCGCCGCAATGCGGATACTGCTACAACGGTATGATTATCAAGGGCGCCGAATTGCTGAGCCAGAAGCCGCAGCCGGGCGAGCGCGAAGTTCGCGAGGCGATGAACGGACATCTGTGCCGCTGCGGCAGCTATCCGCGCATCATGAAGGCAATTGCGCTCGCTTCCCGGATCATGGCGGAGGAACGCCAATGAAGACGAATGCACAACTCGCATTGACGCGCCGCGATCTCCTCAAGGGCGGCGCCCTCATCGTCGGCTTCAACATTGCGGGCCCTCTGACGAGCCCGTTGCAGGGCCCCGCGGCGGCGCCGGCCGCCGCCGCCACACCTGACGCTGAGCTTCTCGACTCGTGGATTGCGGTGCATGCGAACAACACCGCGACGGTGTTCATGGGCAAGGTCGAACTTGGCCAGGGCACCACGACCGGGATGCTGCAGATCGCTGCCGAGGAGCTTGATCTCGCCATGAGCCAGGTGTCGGCTGCCCGGATCGATACCAACGTGACCCCGAACCAGGGACCTTCCGTGGCGAGCCTCTCGATCATGGACAATGGACCGCAATTGCGCGCCGCTGCTGCCGAAGCGCGCCAGGTGCTAGTGGGGCTTGCCGCCGTCAGGCTCGGCGCGCCGGCAGATCGACTCAAGGTCAAGGACGGCATCGTCACCGTCGAGGGCGATCCGGCCCGCGCGGTCTCCTATGGGGACCTCATCGGCGACCGGCGGTTCAACGTCAAGATGACCGGCAACGCGCCGCAAAAACCGGTGTCGCAATATCGGCTGGTCACTACGCGCGCGCCGCGCGTCGACATCCCCGACAAGATCCGCGGCAACTATGTCTACATGCAGCACGTGCGCGTTCCCGCCATGTTGCATGGACGGGTTGTTCGCCCGCGCGGGCAGGGCGCATATGGGGATGGCGCCAGGGTCGTGAGCATCGACGCCGGTTCGATTTCCGACATCGCGGGCGCCCGGATGGTGCGCCGGGGCGAGTTCGTCGGCGTCGTTGCCGAGCGCGAGTGGGACGCGGTGCGGGCGGCCGAAAAGCTCAAGGTCACGTGGGATGTGCCGCCGCGCCTGCCCGCCGGCAGGCTGTTCGAAGCCATGCGGGCGTCGCGCACGGCCGACTCGGTCATTGTCGAGAGCGGTGATGTTGCGGCTGCTCTCGCGGCGGCAGCGCATGTTGCCTCCGCGACCTACTATGGGCCGTATCAATCCCACGCCCCATTTGCGCCAAGTTGCGCGCTCGCCGATGTCGGCCCTCTCGGCGCGCTGGTGATGTGTTCGACCCAGTTTCCGCACGGCGTGCGCGACATGCTGGCTCAGACGCTTGGGCTTAACGCCGAACAGGTGCAGGTCAGGTACTATGAGGCCGCCGGCGTGTTTGGCCGCGCCTGCCATGACGATTGCGCGATCGCGGCCGCGGTGATGTCGCAGGCGGTCGGCCGTCCCGTGCGCGTCCAGTTCATGCGCTGGGACGAACTCGGCTGGGACAATTACGGCCCGGCCCATCTCGCCGACGTTCGTGGTGGCGTGGATGCGGCCGGCAATATCGTGGCCTTCGAATATCACGGCTGGCATCACGGCTGGAACACGGCCGAGACCTCCCAGGAACTTGCGCTCGGAGGGCAGGTGCAGCCGCCGGTCAGCGGGCGCGCGCGCCTCGTCAACAAAGAAACCCTGAGCGCCGTCTACGCCATGCCGAATGTGCGGTTGATCAACCATCACGTGCCAGGGCTCGACGGCTATCTCAAGGGCGGTAATCTGCGCTCGCCGATGGACCTCTCGATCTCCTTCGCATCAGAACAGACGATCGACGAGCTCGCGCACGCCGTGCGCATTGACCCGGTGGAGTTCCGCCGCCGCAACATGACAGATCCGCGCTGGCTCGGTGTTCTCGACGCCGTTGCCCAGGCCGCTGGCTGGACGCCGCGGGCCGCGCATGCGTCGGCTTCAGATGCCGCGATCTTGACCGGCCGCGGCATCGCGCTCGGCACCCACATCGTCTCCCGCGGCGCCGCCGTAGCGGATATCGAGGTTGACCGACAGAGCGGGCGAATCAGAGTGAAGCACCTCTATGCCGCACTGGACGCTGGCCTTGCGGTCAATCCGGCGCTGGTCGAAAACCAGATCGAGGGCATGCTGGTCCAGGCGGCAAGCCGCGCGCTGATCGAGGAGGTTCAATTCACCAAGACGAACGTCACCAGCCTCGACTGGAAGACCTATCCGGTGCTGCGGTTTGCCGACCATCCGGGGGTGACGCCCGTCGTGGTGCAGCGGCTTGACGAGCGCTCGACCGGGGCCGGCGAGGAGGTGATGGGTGCGGCGGTGGGCGCGATCGCCAACGCCTTCTTTGACGCCACAGGCGCGCGTCTGCGCGAATACCCGATGACGCCCGATCGCGTGCAAGCGGCGTTGAAGGCGTAGAGCGGCGGTGCAATTTTCTTCCGGCCCACTCGATCGGATGGATCGGACCATCGCCACGTGGGGGCGACTCTCATGAGCGCTGACCTAAAGAGATGTCGTTTATGGCGACCCTCTCCGGAAGATGCGGCGTTGATCGCTCGCCGCAAGCCCAGACTTTTGGGCGTCCAGGTGATCAATTCTCCATCTTCCGCCACGATTTCGGTTTGGGCTGCTCAATGAAAGGCCGGGCTCAGCCAATGGCGAACGCGGATTTCGGGCGGCTGAAGGTCCCGAGACCGTAACCCGTCCCCATCTGAAGGCCGGTCAGCTGCCGCCAAAGTTGCGATACCTCAGCCGCGCCCATTGCTGCCTCTCGAGATTGCCAATTCCCGCACTTTGTTCGTGATACGTGGCGTCAAACTCCGCTATCATCGATGCTCTACATCATGCTCCAAGGCGGATCATGCGCCGGTTGACGCTTCCGCCATGGCTGCCGCGCCGCGTTGCTGTGCCGCTACGTCTGGCACGCGACTCGGCCGGACCACGGCGTGCCCAGTCGCGCGAGCCGGGGCTGCCGCCAGCGCTCCGTCGTGCCATCCTCGTGGATGAGCGTGCGCAACCACGGGTCGCCCCTACAGCAGGAAACGTCGGGGGGGGGGCGGCACAGCGAGGACCCAAATGCAGAACCTGAAGATCAACGCTCAGCGCCTCTGGGATACCCTGATGGAAACCGCGAAATTCGGTGGGACAACGAAGGGAGGCATCAACCGACTGACGTTGACCGACGATGACAGACATGTCCGCGACTGGTTCAGAGAGGCGGCCGAGGCGGCAGGTTGCACGGTCGCGGTCGACGAGGTTGGCAATATGTTCGCAAGACGCCCCGGGCGGCGGGAAGGCCTGGCGCCGCTCGCCATGGGCAGCCACCTCGATACGCAGCCGACCGGCGGCAAGTTCGACGGCGTTTTGGGTGTGTTGGCGGCCTTGGAGGCAGTTCGCATCTTGCAGGAGTCGGAATACGAGACCAACGCGCCCATCGAAGTCATCAATTGGACCAACGAGGAAGGCTCGCGCTTCGCCCCGCCGATGCTGGGCTCCGGCGTGTTCGCCGGCGCATTCTCCTCGGCATACGCCAACGAGCGCCGAGATCGCGACGGCAATACGTTCGCGGATGCGCTTTCGCGTATCGGCTACTGCGGCTCCGAGAGGGCCGGTATTCACAGGCTCGGCGCCATGATCGAGCTTCATATCGAGCAGGGACCGATCCTGGAAAACGAGGGCGCGACCATCGGCGTCGTGACCGGTGTGCAGGGCATGCGGTGGTATGACGTAACGGTTTGCGGCGAGGACGCTCACACTGGCGCCACGCCGATGCATCTGCGCAAAAACGCCTTGCTCGGCGCCGCTCGCGCTGTCGATGCTGTCGACGCGGTCGGACGCGAATTCGCCCCCGAGGGAGTAGCAACCGTCGGCCTCATCGAGAACAGGCCGAATAGCCGCAATGTCGTTCCCGGCGAGGTGTTCTTCACCGTCGATCTGCGGCACCGGAAAGATGATCTCCTCGAACAGATGGAGGAGAGGATGAGAAGTGCCCTAGCGGCAATTCTCGATCCGCTGGGCCTGACATACCAAGAGAGGAGGATTTGGACATCACCGGCCGTCCGTTTCGCGCCGGAACTCGTCAGCTGCGTCAGGCGCGCTGCCGAGGAAGCGGGGTTTGTGACGCGTGATATCGTATCCGGCGCCGGCCATGATGCGGTCTATGCGGCGCGCGTTTGTCCGACCACCATGATTTTCGTCCCGTGTCGCAACGGCATCAGCCACAACGAAGCGGAATCGACGAGCTTTGAGGAATGTGCTGCCGGAGCCCAGGTTCTGTTGAACGCGATTCTTGAATACGATCGCGGGCTTGCTTGATCACTTGATCAGCAACATAGGCCTGCGAGGCGGCCGGGCAGCGGGCCGCTTCGCATATCACGGCGGTCGTGCTGCCGATCAGAAATCCGGCTTCTCCGCCACCGGCATCTTGTAATCGAACACGATCTGGTTGTTCTCGGCGCAAATGTCTTCAGCAAACTGCTGTGTCACGCGCCGAAAACGCCGCATGCCGGACCATGGCTCATAAAAAGCGTCCGGGTCGTCGACCGTGAAAGTCGCTTCCATGGCCTGGCCGTTGTCTACCATGCGCCAGCGCTCGACCACGTGCAGCTTCTCGGTATGCGGAGTGCGGTAGGCATCGACAAAGGTTTTGCTGTTCAGCCCGATGGTGTCGATGACAAGCGTGTCACCCTCGTAGTGGCCAACCGATTCGCCGTACCAGCTCGGCTGTGGATTGGCCGAATGCGGTATGTCGAGATAGACGCGGCGCACCTGGGAATCTGCCGCGCGCATGATCACGACCTCTTTTGGTGTCTGAAGGAACCAGTATGGGTTGTTATTTCCACCTAATGCGAGGAACCCGGGAACACCCGCCGGCACGCAGCTCTGGCTCGGCGTGAAAGCGATCTTGCCGGCGAGCACCTCGGCGTTGTCCTTCTTCATGACCTCTTTCACCCACGGCTTGAGGTTGGGGTTCGTGAGATCGGCGATCCGAAAGGTCGGCTGTCGGCCTTGCCCATTGGGGACATAGGGATACTTTGGATCGCTGCTGACTGGCGGCAAGTGGCCCGCAACGGGCCGGAAATCGCCCACACCGATCCAGCCGACCGTGAGGTCCCGGGAGAAAATGGGTGGCGCCGTCTTTTCTTGCGCGACCGCGCTCCCCGCTCCAATGACGCCGGCCACGATGCCGGCCGCGAGCGCACTTCCTTTCAAAGTCAACAATGACATTGCTGTTCCTCCTCTTGCGGCGTCCTTTGCGGTGACTCTATACGCGCTGCCGCGGGGGCAAAGGCGCGTGCTACGGCAATTGCACAGCGCGCGCGGGCGCTGCCTACCCTCCCCGCAAGCGGAGAAGGGGTTCGGCAACCGTGCCGACGGACCTGGGCAAAGGCGGAACGCGCAATGGCGTCAACGCCGCAACGCGCCTTTGCACCCTACGAGCCCAACCGATCCAGCAGCGCGCTTTGTCAGAAATCCGGCTTGTCTGCATGGGGAAGGTCTGCACCCTCGTGGTTATGGAATCCAAGCGTGTTTTCGGCGCACACAGCTTCCGGAAACCCGTTGCGGTCGCGCAAATAGATCATGACCGCGGTCCAGGGCGTCGTGAAGGCCCCTTCGTCCTCGATCGTGAAAAGCACCTGCAGGTATTTGTCCGCATAGTTGGGGTCATAAGGTCCGCCGGCCCGTCGGTTCTCCTTCATGCCTCGCTGCATCGCATCTTTGGCCTCTTCGTAGTCGACCAGCCGATAGCGTTCCACCACGTGCAGCTTGTCGGTGTACGGCGTGCCGAACAAGTCGATCATGGCGTGCGGGCGATCGGTCCGCACGCCCACGGTGTCGATCACCAGCGTATCGCCTTGGTAATGGCCAATGGCATCGCCATGCCAGGACGGCGTCAGCTCCGCCGGATGCGGCACGTTCAGACGCACACGGCGGACTTCGTGATTCTCGTTGAAAAGCATCACGATCTGGTCGGGCAGCTGCAGCATCTCCATCGCTGCGTGCTTGAAAAGGAACGGCACGGGTTCGGGCCAGCAGGTGTTGGCCGGGTTCGGATAGGTCAGGCCGGCTAACGAGAGTTCGCCCTTCTTCTTCACCACTTCCGCTGCCCAGGGCTTGAGGATCGGATTCTTGTAATCGCCGACCAGCGAGCCATAATCGCTCACGCCGGTGCCCTTTTCCCGTGACAGATTGGTCACCGGACCGGGACCCGAGGCAGGCGGTATGAACCACGGAAGGTTGCCGTGGCGCCATATGCCGGAGAAATCCGGGATCGACGCGGCGCTTTGCGCAGCAACATTGGCGGGCGCGCCCGGCAACGATTGTGCTGAGACAAGGATAATCGGCGCCGCTAATGTCGCCAGCAAGAGCAAATGCGGTTGTGGATTCATGGTCGACCTCCCCTTCATGACTTGCTCGGCTTGCTGCCTCCGGTCTGGTGGGGCGCCGTCGACATTATCTCAAAACTGGGAACGCTGCACGGAGAACAGCCATGCTTGACCGAACCTCGCTCGGTGCCGTCTTGGTCCTGGCGGCGCTAGACAGTCAGCAACAAGACACCGTCCGCGCAGGAGAATTGGCGCAGGAGATTTGAAATTGCCCTCGAAACGACACCTTGGGATACGGCTGAACACCTCGAAACGATTGAGGATATTGCCGCCTATCTCAATGCCGCATTTGAGGATGGCGCCCCCGCCGTGATCAACCTGACATTGAACAACATCGCCAGAGCTAAAGGTATGTCCGGTAAAGCGCAATTGAAGCTGCCCAGCTCATTATCAGCCATGATATCGGTTCTGTCGTCAGTAGGTGCAAAATGATCGGCATGATCGGCGTTCCGCTCTCCGCTGCGGCCTAAGGCGCACGCTATGGCGAGCTATGAACGGATCATCCGAGCGGCTATCGCCAGCCGATGGCAGTGGTTGGATTGCGCGCGTTGTTTCCGACGGCGGATACGCCAATCGCTAGGCCGAAATCCGTCATGGATGCGATCGCGGCTTGGATCGATGAGGCTGAGGCGACTGGCCGGCCGACCCCGCCGCCATCCCGGCACTTCGAGGCGCCCGCGGGCCGGAGAAAAGAGAAAAACCACCAGCGAGCCCCGTAGCGCGTGATTGTCGCTCGATTCTAACCTTGATTGACGCTGGATAGTGTCGTCT
>JASHRR010001163.1 GCA_030037185.1 Xanthobacteraceae bacterium
AAATACGACCAGAGGAACCTCGCCTGCGTATGTCGCGCAAAAACGTCTGAAATCTGTCGTCCATTGATCTTTCCAAAAATAGTCCCAGCCACGTTCCCTTTCTAATGCCGCCAGCGTTTGCCAGTTCACCACGTCGACGATCGGATGAAACAGCGGCCGCAAAATGAGAACAATCGCCGCCAGGCCGGATAAATGCGTATTGGCCAGCAGCGTAACGCCATCGTAGGCTATGATCGGAATCCCCGCGACATACAACTCCACTGCGGAAAAGCCGATCGTCAAAGCGATGAAAACCACAATAAACACATTGAGAATCTTCCCAAATCGACTTACGAGTCGCAACGGTAGAGGCTCGGGATCTCGAACCGCGGCAACGGCATTTGAAACCTTATAACGGATTGAATTGGTATTCACATAACGCACACGTCGGTACACAAGCATAATGGTGCAAATAATGGCTACAAGCGCGATGGCGAATCGGCCCCGCGCGGGCACGGTCCCGAGTTCCGACAGTTGCAGATACAACAGGAACGCCGTCGATCCGAACAAGCCCAAATATACCAGACCCAATTGGAGTTGGCCGGCGTGCATGGTTCCTTGATGCCCAGACCATAACGCGCATAATACCACGACCAACAAAATCGCGGCCACGAACAGTTCGGTTAGTACTTCGCTGTCCCATAATAACGGCTTGAGCGCCGTCGCCACCACGAGCATCTCACAGACGATAAGGCCAGCGAGCGCGAACATCGTCAGAAAGGCGGCAACCGCCCGCACCCGCTGATCATCACCGTGACGCCGGCAAATAAACTCATGCACGGTGATGGAGCGATGGTGACGCAGGACATCGGCCAGGAACTCCAGTATCGGCCGACGCAGGACGTAAATGATTGACAAACCCGATCCAACGAAAATCGTGTAAACGATCGCCGGCCAGAAATCGCCGCTCGCGCCCCACGCGAACACAGGCCCCAATGTCGCCAAACCGACGCCATAGGCGACCGATGAATTTTTTATCACCGTCGGCAGAACATGATCTGACGACGCAAAGTCCTCTTTCGCACCGAAATAGGTTGGGCGACGTATTAAAAGCCCCGGGGTGACAAAGAGACCGAGGACGATGGTTAGAGCCAGGAATGTGAGGAAAGCCATGGGGTTCCACTGGGATCGGCGACTGGCGCATATGGTCGGGCCCCCCGGTGATGCCCAGGGCGGCCGAAGGCGGATAGGGGGCAATCGGCGGGTGAGAGCAAGCGCGACAATGACGGCACAAATCGGACAGAACGGGCAAGGCGAACCAAATAATCGGTTTGCCCACCGTCCCAAACAGCACCGCAGCTTCGCAACAAGAGCGGGCGCATACCTCGTTGTGGTGGCAATATTCATGTCGTGGTCCGCCTATGCGCTCGCGGCCGGACCCCGTGTGATTCTGTTGCGCGGGTGGTTCGGCGTATTCTCCACAGGACTGGACAGCATCGCCCATCAACTCAAGGCGCAAGGAATCGAGGTCGAGGTCGCGGGACACTTGTACTGGTCGACCGCGGTCACGGAGATCCTGCGCGAACGGGCTGCAGGCCAAGCCCGACTCCTGGTCCTGGTGGGGCACTCGCAGGGGGCTAACAATGTGATCGACATTGCGCGGGCGCTACAATCACATGGCGTCACGGTCGATCTGTTGGTGACGATCTCTCCGTTTTTGCAGGATTCGATCCCCGCCAATGTCGTGAAGGCGATCAACTACTATCAGGCGCCCGGCTGGGGGCAACCTGTTGCGGCTGATCGCGGTTTCCGCGGCAAAATCGAGAATGTCAATTTGGCCGGCGATTTGACCGTCACTCACATCACCATCGACAAGAACGCCAAGGTCCAAGCCGGAATTCTGCACGAGATTGCTGCGCTCGCTCAGCAAGCCGGAGATCAGAAGTCAACCGCCGTGCCTCGGTAAAAGATGACGGCGAAAGCTCTATGCGAAAGCGTTTTGCCGGCCTCGCATGGGCTTCCTCGCCGAGGAAGCCTTCGATGCCGCTTGCGGGACGTTGCTCAATTATCCCGATGCGCGAATGCTGATGCGCGGCATGCCCAAGTGATCGCGGCTGCAACAGTGATGCGACGCGCGTGTTCCGTGCCCTCGCGACGGTCGCGGCACGCTCAAACAGCGGTGCGCGCGATGAGGTGCGTTTGCATTAGGGTTAAAACTTCATTAACCATGTTGAAAGCCAATGGGTTGGTCCGATTCGAGCAACTTGTTTTGGTTGGTATCAAGTCTCTGCAGTAGAAAGGGCTTATGACAGCGATTCATTCCGCAAGTTTACTCTAGCAGGACAGCATCAATCCCGGGTCGTTCTAATCGCAAGAAACGCTGCCGTTACGACAAAAAGTTAACAAGAGCCGCAACGTCATTGAGCGCTGCTACTGCCAACTCAAGGATTGCAGGCACATTGCCGCGTGCTACGACAAACTCGCTCGAAACTTTTTTTGTGACCTGGTCGCCGCCGTTGTCTACTGGATGTGAAATAATTGAGTCCGGAGATCCACTGCCGCCCGACAACACGATCCAGGTGTGGGGCCACCCAGCAGCCACCCACGGCTGTGACTGCTCTTGCCCTCCCCGCGTAACGGGCAAGGGCATCCATCAAGGTCACCGGAATGTCGCCGGGCGCGGCCTTCGTAAACGAAGCTCGTGGTGGCTCTAACAGCCGCAAACTGGTGGGGCAGCCGAACGGCTCGGTCACGACGTGTTGTGGCAGCGATGCGGGACGCCGGCGACACGGGCAGCGCTGCCACATGGCAATTCTGAATACGAACTGTATCATATCGCCGGCTGTGGCATCATAATCACCGCACGCGGGAGATCCGGCGAGGAAGGAGAACATGCACAAGCTGACAATATTCGCGGCGATGCTGACTGTGGCGCTTGTTGGTGCTGCCGCAGGAGCAGAGCTGCCAACATGCGATGCTTTCAAAACGCGACTGCGATCCGCCGGCCGTGCACTGACGGTCCCGCTACCCGCCGTGAAGATGGAGCGCAACCCCACCGTCAGCGACTACGAGGCCTATCGGGTCAGCTATCCGTATGCTGGAGACGTCGAGTGGATGGGTAGCCTCTCGTGCGAGGAAGGCCGCGTCGTCGGCTATCAGGTCTCCTTCGATCATTACGACACCCGGCGCGCCCCCTCGCCGCTCAGCCCGCAAAATCTGCGGGCGTGGCACATGGTAAGTGCGGCCGTGTACGCTTTCACCGGCTGGTCCGCCCAACAGACCGTCGACGCAGCGCGCAAGCTGCTGGATAACCGGCCGGATATGGCGATGGGACCGTCGGCAGAAGCGGCGCTGTCCGCCGGCGCTTTCATCAGCGTCGGCTACACCGATGTCATCATTGACACAAACCGGCCGCTACCGCCATCCAGAGGACGCCAGGGCCCGGGACTCAATTAGCTCACATCCAGTAGCCGCGATGGCGACGAGGCAGACGCTGGAAGTTTCGGGCGCTCTCTCGTAACGCCTGGATGCGGCAATGCCCCCGAAAATCCTTGAGCCGGCACTAGCGGCGCTCTCTTACATTGATCGTGCAAGCTGGGTGAGGCCTGTGAAGGCCCTGCAGAGCCTTATCCCAGGCTCGGCAGCAATCCAGAAGCGGTCTCGCGAGATTAGTAAGCCGATCTTCTAAAGGACATGCGAGGGAGGGAAAGCCGGCGGGCACGCCCGGAGGAAGCGCTTCTGCGCAATGAGCATATTGGTTGGCGAGGATGCGGTAAACCGGAGCGTCATTGAACCGATGCGCATTGCCCCAAAGGTCGCGCGCCTCCAGCCCCCAAAGGCCGCGGCGTCGGCGGACAGCGGGACCTCCCGCCTCGGTCCAGCGGCGTGGAGAGCAACTCGTGCAGGGCCACACCGCTGTCGCTAGCTTTTCCCGAGCATTTCCGTAAGAGGCGGAGGGCTCCTCAGAGCCACTCTCGTCGGAGCTGCTCGCTGGCCCCCGATCGGGTCCGCAGATGCGAACCCTCTTGTCCGGGGCGCGAGGCTGACCGCAGTCTAATTAGTTAGCTTGAGCGGCCATTGACCTGCAGCGACACCTGTGCGAGCCCGTCGACGCCGAGGACGCGCGCTGCTCCCGGGCTGAGGTCGATCACGCGCCCGGTGACGTATGGGCCGCGGTCGTTGATTCGCACCGTCACGGAGCGGCCGTTACGCTTGTT
>JASHRR010001164.1 GCA_030037185.1 Xanthobacteraceae bacterium
TCTCCACGCTGCCCTCGGCCGGACTCGGAGCGCTGCTTGCGCTGTGGATGTTCGGCTTTGGACTGGACGTGATTGGACTGATCGGGATCATTCTGCTGATCGGCATCGTGAAAAAGAACGGCATCATGTTGATCGACTTTGCGCTGGAGGCACAACGCGATCGGGGACTTACTGCCGAACAATCAGTCTACGAGGCCTGCAAGATCCGTTTCCGCCCGATTCTGATGACGACGATGTGCGCGATGCTCGGCGGCGTCCCGCTCATGATTGGCACTGACACGGGCTCGGAGCTGCGGCAGCCGTTGGGGTTTGCGATGGTCGGAGGGTTGATCGTGTCGCAGTTGTTGACGCTATTCACGACCCCCGTCGTCTACATCTACCTTGAGACGTTGAGAGGATGGGTTAGGTCAAAGTGCCAGCGTGTCCAGATCCCGGCTCATACAGGGCTGCCGGCTTCGATCGCAGCAAGCCGGGAATCATGGTCTCACCGGCATCAGGTATCTCACCAACGATGCGAACGCTGCGCCGCGCGCTGAGTGGCCTCTTGGGCGTCATCGGCGACGGTGTTTGGTATGAGTTAACGCATTCCTCCGACAGACGCCATGCATTGGCGGGCGCGCCCGAATTCGAGACCCCGCCGCTTCTCCTGGCGCCCCTGCTTGAGCCGCGCGGCAAAACGTGGCCCTCCTGCAAGCAGCTCGATATACGCTCGTGCCAGGGATATACGTGATTGCGTATATTGCTGATTGATGCGCGATCGCGCATGGCCGATTACGATGAGATTAATCTATTGATTTGATTGATAAAAATGGTTGCGGGGGTAGGATTTGAACCTACGACCTTCAGGTTATGAGCCTGACGAGCTACCGGGCTGCTCCACCCCGCGAAAAAAACGTGGCGCGGCACGTTCCGCGCTGGATCGTATCTAACAATCAAGACCTTAGTTGTGAAGACCGTTGGCGAAGGAAAACTGCCATAGTAGCCATGTAACGGCTAATCCTTAATTAACCATCCAATGGACCACGACCTTCGACCTGACATTGCCTCGCGCACCCTTGCGGACTTGCTGCGCGAGATCGTGGCGAGCGGCCGCAAGCCGATCGAAACGCCGGATATTTCCGACCTCGTGGCGGTGCATGAGCTGCGCAAGGCGTTCAAGCGTTGGCGCGCCATGATGCGCCTGATCGCTCCGACGGTCGGTGAGGAGGCCGAAGGGTTGCGGATCGCGGCGCGGGATCTGGCTCGCGAAATGGCCGCCGCGCGCGACAGCCGGGCGGCGCAGGAGGCTCTTGCCGACCTTACCGGCGCCGCTGCCCGTCTGCCTTCACGGTCGCATGCGACGATTGCGCAGCGGCTCGCACAACTGCGCACCAGCGCGGAGGCCATAAGCCTGACCCCCGAACGCAAGGCCCGCATCGGCGAAATGTGGACGCGCGCCGCGGCTGCGGTCGAGCACTGGCCGCTCCAAAGCTTCGACCGCGTGGAAGCCCCGAAGCAGCTTGCGGCGTCCTACCACCGGGTCCGCACCGCGATTCCACGGGACTGGTTGAGCACCAGCCCCGAGGCGCTCCACCGGCTTCGCCAGCGGGTCGTCGAGCATCGCTATCAGATGGAAGTCGCCGAGCCGCTGTGGCCCAAGCTCATGCAATTGTGGGTGTCGGAGGCACAGCGGCTACGCGACCGTCTCGGCGCCCATCACGACCTGGTTATCTTGCAGCGACTGACCGAGCCCGATCAACCCCTCGCCCGCTGGCGGACACAACTCGCCCCCCTGATCGTGGAGCGGCAGGGCGCCCACGTCACCGGCGCGAGACGGCTTGCCGGGCGGCTGTTTGCCGAGAAGTCCAAGGCATTTCATCAGCGTCTGGCGTCGTTGTGGGACCATCGCGCCCGCGGCCGGGATTAGCGTTTCCCACGCCAACATCGCCACCGACTTCACTGGAACCCCAAGACTGCGCAATTCGGCAATCCCGGGCTATCCCGACCGCTGACAAGGTGACCTTGCCCCGGCGCGACTTCGCCCAGGCGCCACACAGAATGGCCGGTAAGAGAGATTTCGAAATCGAATTTCGCGGCCCCCCCAGAATCTTAACCCGATTGCAATGGATCAAAATATGGTTTCTGCCGCATCCGATTCGTTCCCCGTGAACAAACGCGAACGGGAATGGCGCGGAACGGCACGTCCCAATGCATCGCTCTGCGGCGGGGCATCGAAAGCAGCCGACACCGCCCCCGACGGCGCGGTGTTGATCAAACCTCGTTTGAAGAGGAAAGGTGAACATCGTTGAAGAGGAATATCCGTCCTTGGCAGGCCTGGCAGCGACCTACTCTTCCAAGTCTTAGGACTTAGTACCATCGGCGCTGGGGAGTTTAACGGCCGAGTTCGGGATGGGATCGGGTTCTTGCTCCCCGCCAAAACCACCAGGCCGGCAAAAGACAGGTATCAGAGATCTGCAATCAGGCATCACACGGGCGCTGAGGCCGTCGGACTATGACTGCAGACGTCTGAAACGAAGCAAGCCGGTCGTTTACGACCCAAGTCCCGAACTTTGATGCCGCTGATTGCCGGCATCTGAGCCCTGGTCTGGGTATTGGTAATGAGAAACGATCAAGCCAATCGAGCGATTAGTACCGGTAAGCTCAACGCATTACTGCGCTTACACACCCGGCCTATCAACGTGGTGGTCTACCACGGCTCTCAAGGGAGAACTCGTTTCGAGGTGGGTTTCCCGCTTAGATGCTTTCAGCGGTTATCCCGTCCGTACATAGCTACGCAACACTGCGGCTGGCGCCACAATTGCTCCACCAGAGGTACGTCCATCCCGGTCCTCTCGTACTAAGGACAGATCCTCTCAATTCTCCTACACCCACGGCAGATAGGGACCGAACTGTCTCACGACGTTCTGAACCCAGCTCACGTACCACTTTAATCGGCGAACAGCCGAACCCTTGGGACCTGCTCCAGCCCCAGGATGTGATGAGCCGACATCGAGGTGCCAAACGACGCCGTCGATATGGACTCTTGGGCGTCATCAGC
>JASHRR010001165.1 GCA_030037185.1 Xanthobacteraceae bacterium
GAACAAGGTTGGCAAGCAATTCGGGATTTTTAGCCGTCAGGTTGAAGCTCACAAAATGACAGCGTATCTGTGTGGTCAACGTGCTGCGAAATAGTCCGACGCCGCTGAAATCTACTCTGCTGAAGCGCCGGCCCGCGATTTGTACTTCCGACGGTGACCGATCAATCGTCATGCCCTCGGCTGCGGACATCGCTCGGCTGAATTCCTGTGTCATCGCAGCTGCATCGGCGAACGGCTTGGCGGCGAAGAACATATCTTGCGCCGCGACCAGTATTGTCGCGGTGAAATCGCCCTTTGGTATCAATGTGGTGAGTACGTAGTAGCCGGACACGGAGGGGCCCGGCCCCGCCGTTCCTTCGGTCCACCCTGACGGCAAGGGATAAGACAGATTAAAATAGGCGCTCGTGAATATTTCATTGTTCACGACTCCGTCGTCTGGATGCGGCATCGGCACCATTGCGGCACTCCGATGCCACACCAACCCCCCCACCAGACAGGCCAGAATGCCGAGATACGAGATTCTCCTCATCGTGGCGGATCAAGCTCAGAGCGAACGCAAAAAGTTCAGCAGATCCTGCTTGGATTGCGGCGGCAAAAGGTTGAAATTGTTGATCACCGCATTGGCTTCTGACTGCGGACTGGCATGCGCGAGGATCGCTTGGAGCAAATCGTTGGTGCGACCGTCGTGCAGGAAGAAGAGGCGCTGCCCGATCCCCCATAAGGGAGCAGACCGAAACTCCTGCCCATCGGCGTTGCCCTGCGTAATTCCGTCCGCCAGACCGTATCCCATGTTGTGGACGGCGAAGTCGCTGAATGGAGTTAATGTTACCGGACCGCTATTGCCGTTGCCGTTGAGGAAGGCGAGCCCAGCTATATTAGTGCTTTGCTGGGGCACATGGCAGGCCTGACAGCCAATGTTTTTGAAGACCACGCTCCCGCGACTTGACGAGGCCGTCGCCGTTGGAGTCGGTGGATATACCGCCGCCGGGGTCGGCGTCGGCGGAGCGCTGAGGCGCATAAAGGTGGCAAAGTTGACAATGCCGGTCGAGAAATCCGACGCCGTACTCCCGGTGGGAGGCGAATCCGGATCTGTCGTGCCGAAAATGGTCATGTCTTCCGGCAGCGGATTGAACTGGCACTGCGGCTCCGTTCCATTGTCACGCTCGTTGGGAAAGAGCTCGTTGGTGATGCCCATCTCGACGAGGTAAGCTTCGCCCGAGAACATCAGCAAAGACTTGTCTTGCGCCTTCCAGCCAAATCGGGTGATGGTGCCGTCGTTGGGGCTCCTGTTGAACTGCCCCGAGATCCCTAGCTGCGATTTCAGCGCCGCATTTGAATTGAAAGCCGTGGTAAGCCCGAGATCGGAGATGCCCTCGACCAATCCAAGACCGAAAGTGGGCGTTGGAATGCGGAAAATGACATTGTTTGCGGCCAGCGCGGCGGGGAAATTCTCCTGCTGGATATTGCAACCGGGCGCATCCGTGCGCCCACTTATCACATACAGTTCGTGCACCAGGCCGTCAGGTGTACCGTCCGGGTTGCGCACGAAACGAGCCTCCCGGACCGGGCCATTCGAAGTGATGAACGGAGGCACCGTATTTTTGGCGCCACGAATGGTCGCCATCGGCACTTCGGGATTACTCGGCGGGCTTGTGCCGCCACTGGTGGGGTACGCATGGCAGCCGGCACATGAGTTGAGATTGAATTGCGGGCCCAGGCCTGGGCCGCCGTTTGTCACGCCGACGTTTATCCCGCCTTGCCCCGCATCGTCGAGGCTGCCCGTTACGGAAAAAACCGACAGGAAAAAAACTTTCGCGGCTTGAAAAAAGCCCGCCGGGCCGGGTTGAGATCCGCCGCCTGGGATCAGATTGGGGAGCGGGCCGCCGGCCCCGGGGGGGCCGCCTCGAACACCCGGATCCTGCACGGTCTGAGCGACTGCTGATCCTGACAGGCCGGTTGCCACGGCTACCCATACGACAGCAGTAAGAATCCCAGCATGGACAGAGCGTGGATTTCTCATCTGTTCCTCCCAAAATTGAGCTTTGGCCCCGCAGACTTGCCTCAGAGGGCAACTCACGCGGATCGCGTCGGTTCGCGCGATGATGCCCACATTCCCACGCTACCTGCTTCTTGCTATAATGAGGTAATTCTAATTTTCGATATCGCTATAAAGTCTCGGAATAGGGGCTGGAGAATGAGAGAAGACGAGTTCGTCGATCAACGCCTCAAGTTGCAGCACTTGAAGGTCGTAATGGCGGTGGCGGAATGGGGCAGCATGGCGAAGGCCGCCAAGCATCTCACGATCTCCCAGCCGGTTGTGTCAAAAGTAATCGCCGGTCTTGAAGGCGTGCTTGGCGCGCAGCTTTTCGATCGCAGCCCCCAAGGTGTCGAGCCGACGCCCTACGGGCGTGCCCTCCTCAAGCGCAGCATCGCGATTTTCGACGATCTGAGAACAAGCGTGGAAGAAATCAAGTTCCTTGCTGACCCCACCTGTGGCGAGCTACGAATCGGGAGTACCGAGCCGCTGCTGGGGGGATTGGGTGCCGCCGTGATGGAACGGCTCTGGCGGCAGTATCCGCGCATTAGCCTTCGCGCGGCGGATGTGGACAGCGCTACGCTGCTTGCGCGCGAATTGCCCGAACGCCGCGTGGAGCTTGCGATCGTTCCGTTGGTAGGCACCTTTGTAAGTGAAGAGCTGGAGGCCACGATTCTCTTTCGTGACAACCTCCGCCTCGTGGTCGGCGCCAAAAGCCGCTGGGCCCATCGACGCAGGATTACGCTTGCGGACTTGACAGGCGAGCCTTGGTGCGTGGCCTCTTCCGCTGTTGGGTCTCTCATCGCGGAAGCATTTCGGACCAGTGGCTTGCCGATGCCGCGCTTTGCCATGACCGCGACCACCGCGCATCTGCTTTTTCGATTGTTGGAGAGTGGCCGCTTCGTGGGACATTTCGGCGATCGGCTGTTGCAGTTCTACACGAATCGCTTTGCGCTCAAGACATTGCCGATTGAACTTCCGATAGAGCCATTCTCAGTCGCGATCGTCACGCTGAAAAATCGGACTATCAGCCCGGTGGCCCAGCTCTTCATTGATTGCGCTCGGGAGGTCGCGGCGCCTTTGGCAAAGCGGCAAAGGCCCCCTGAGGGAGATGGTACCAGGCACCAGGCTCGTCGATCATTTTAGCCAACGTTTATCCGACGGCGCTTGGCCAATTCTTCATTCTCCACCACGCGCAGTCGGTTCGTGATACATCTCCGTCTCGAGTTGTCGTTCATACGGAACCTTCAGCGAAGGAACAACCGCAAGCTCGCCCTATTGCGCCACTACCATCACGGTGTCTGCAATTTGCAGCGGTGGCCGATAAGCTCCGCCTACATTGGCTGATCCTTGTAGCCATCATAGGAAACACTTGAGCTTGGGATAGCAGACGGGCAACAACGCCAGCACAGTGCCGGCGTTTACACTCACCGACGCGGCATCAAAACCGGAAGCGGATCCCGCCTGTCGTGGCGAGGTTGTTGCGCGCGAGGTAACCGTTGGCGAGCCCTCCATTAGACGTGGAGTAGAACGTACCGATATGAGTATCCCATTTCGGCGCGAACTTCCAATCGATCATCGCAGAAGCCGCGTCCATCGAGCCGGCGCAAAAAAGTTTTATTGCTCGATGAAATGTTGCGGGCCGTGAGATTGGACGCGCTGGCGGCGAAGTTGTTCTGGTCGGAGTGTTAATAAGCGCCAACCAGATCCATCGAGTCGGTAATGGAATATCTTACGCCGGCCCAGAAAACTTTAAAGCCGGCGCTCGCGCTGTAGGCAGTGCTGTTGATATTTGTGCCTGCCGTCGGAGTGGCGCAGTCAAAGCACACAAAGTCTCCCACGATAGTCGTAAAGCCGGTATCGCGCACGGTGAAGGGGTCGCTGGACGACGCGAATTGCATCCATTCGTAACCAGCGTGCAATTTCAGCTTCTCGACCGTATACTTGGCGAGCACCATTACGTTAGTATTGTCGGACAGTGTAGCGGTGACTGTCTGCGGCAGCATCGTTCCGATCGGCACACCCGCAGTATTGGTAGGTGCCCCACTGAGGGTGAGATTTGTCTTTGTTGTAGTTGCCGATGGCGTCGAGCGAGAGTATGCCGACGCCTATGCGGAAGTCTCCGCGGAGTTGTCCACCAAAGGCGCCGTTCGAGCCGTTGTTTAAATCGTATCCGCCGAATTGCCAGAGTGCCGCCGCCCGGAAGTCGCCGAGGGAAACTCGATATTTCATCGCGGTAGTGTATCTTGCATTTTCGGTATCGCCGCCGCCCTGGGCCGTACCCGAGAAGCCGATCGGCGAGAAGGCGTATGAACCGGCCATCGGATCGTAGGCGAGAACGCCATCGGTCGTGAGCGCATTTTGCCGGAAGACGGTCAGAGTCCCATACGAGTCTGAGCTGATGCCGAGGAAGGTTAGGGAATTGTAGAATTGGCCCGCTCGGCTCGCGTCACCGTTGGTGGTTTGCTGGTTGACCGGCACGCCGGCATTCGTAAACACCGACTCCGTTGATTGGCAAAGTGCAAGGAATAAGGGTCGAACCCGGCCTCGAGCTGGGCAACAAAAGGCCAGCCCGGACTGAGTGGCTCCTTTATTTGGACGCCAACATTTGATTGACTCAAGCCATTGGGCGCAAGACCCCACATCGGGGTTCTGTTCATCTTCTGGAGGAAATAGGAGGATGGGAGAGAGATGGGATGCCGCGAGCCCCGCGTATCGCGAGCACCAGCTGGCCCAGCCAATCGAATCTTATTGAAACGCGAGTGATGGCGTGGCGCAGCGAGCCGTTTTTCGAGTCGGACCCAAGCATCGTCATTTTACGCCGCTTCACGGAACAGCTGGGTCTGGGCGATCACATTTCGGGAAATAGGCGCCGACATAAGTTTCAAGCTGGACCCGGAAGCCAAGAGAGGCTGCGCCTTTAGGGGTATGCGAACTCCTGCGGCCAACCAAAGATTGGCGGCTGCCGGTAGCGGCAAGCGGCAGGGCGAGCCGACGCGGCTGGCCAGCTGACCTGATTGACGGCCGCGCCCGATCGGCGCATCATCGGCCCCGATCACGATGTGTCATGCGCGTGATCGCTCGCCTTGCCCGCGTTGACCAACGCGGGCTTTTTTTGGTGTGCCAAGCAGAGCGGTAGTTTGCAGGTGGAAGTCCTCTGTCAAGCGATTAGTAACGCTCTCGAGAGCTGTCATCGACGAGACGTGCTATCGGTGCGTGCCCCAGATCCCGCTCAAGTGTTGCGATCAGAAACAGGGCTAATATCCTCTACGTATCCCCGCCGGGGTTAAACCGAGCATAAATTTTCTAAGCTCATCCTCAGGGAACTCGAATCGATAGAATTTCTTGAAATACTTGCGGACTTCACTTGCCATATCCAAATCACGGAAATGATCAGGATAGATCGTTTTCGCGATGAATTCCGCCAGTAGAATCCCCTCAGTGCTGCCATCCCAATAAAACATGCCCTCAGGCAATGGGATCACGTGATCGTTCTTGATCGCACTGATGTTTTGCCACCGTGGATCACGCGATACGAGGTCAGGAGAATATTGCCGGCCGACGAAAATAAATTCGGGG
>JASHRR010001166.1 GCA_030037185.1 Xanthobacteraceae bacterium
GCGGCGATCTCGGTCGCGCGCACGTGACCGAGCCGCACCGCCAGCAGGGCGCGCAGCACCCGACCGCCGTCCATCGGAAACGCCGGGATCATGTTGAAAATCGCGAGGAAAAGATTCACTTCCGCCAACCGGTCGACCATCGACACTTTCGGACTTTCCATGGCGGCGAGATGGGCGGCGGAAAGGTGCGTCGGCGCGACCGCGATCAGCACGATCGCAATCGCGACGTTGACCAGCGGGCCCGCAATCGCGACGAGAAATTCCTCGCTCGGCTTCTCGGGGATGCGCGCAAGCCGCGCTACCCCGCCGATCGGCAGCAAGGTGACGTCGGGTGTTGGCACCCCGAAGGCGCGTGCCGTAAGGATATGGCCGAATTCATGCGCCACCACGCAGGCGAACAGCAGCACCATGAAGATGAGGCTGTTGACAGCATCCTCGACGCCGCTCATCGCCGCGCCCGCCACGAAGATCCAGGCCAGAAACAGAAGGAACGTGACGTGAATGCGAATCGCGGTGCCGGCGATCGAGCCGATGTTTACCGACCACGACATGGAACGAACCTCCGGTTGCGGGCGGGATCATAGCAGATGAACGAGACATGGGGTTGCGGCACCGCAAGCACCAGGGTGGCGCCTTTTACCTCCGTTTGCCTGCGGGGGCCGCCAGGGCTCACCTAAGGGCCTCGACATCCCAAAAGAATTACCTGGGCCCACATGCCCTGCCTCGGCGCATGCGCCCACGCGCCCTCCGCAGGTCAGGCCGGCACGCCAATTTCGCCCCCAACGCCTCGGGGCGCGCGCGCCGGTCGAGCCGGACATTGCCCCTCCGCGGCAGTGTCTAGAACTCACCGCTCGACAATCTGAAGACGGCGTCGCCACGGCGCGCGAGAATTCGGCGGGCGCGCGCCCCCCGAATTCTGAGGGGAAATTGCGGGGATTTGCCGCCCAGCCGCGGTTTGCCAAGACTCTGGTCGCAGCCTATTTGTGGGCCTTCGATTCGCAACACGCCATCTTCAGGTCGTCCTGATTGTGCGGTCGGCTACCTTGGGGTTGCAGAATTTTGCCACATGCGGGAGATATCCACCGCGTCAAAGTGACGACACATACGAGCTTGATGAATGACCGCGATTTCTTAATTTGATTTGGGGCGTCTCTCAGGTGACTCGCTCATGACGCGCGGCAAGATAATGTCCCATTACACCTGCGGGTATCGAGTAGCCATCACTTCGCGAGCCATTGTTGCAGGCAGTGTCGTCCTCGCCGGCGCCGCATTTGCGCAACAACAGGCACCGCCAGCGCAACAACAGGCGCCGGCCGCGAAACCCCCGGCCGCATCGAAGCCACCGGCTGCAAAGCAGGGCGCGGCTGCGGCTCCCGCCGCACCGGGGCCCCCCGGAGCGCCGCAGCCGACCCTGCTCGGCCTGTACGGCGAGTGGGGCGCATATACGGCTAATCCGGGCGGCAGGAAGATTTGCTTCGTACTCGCCAAGCCCAGCAGTTCGAGCACATCGCCGCCGAACAGGCCGCGCGATCCGGCCTACATGTTCGTTTCCACCCGGCCAGCCGAAAAGGTGAAGGATGAGGTCTCGGTGATCTTCGGTTATGGGCTCAAGCCCAATAGCGACGCCAACATCGAGGTCGCGGGCGGGGGCTATGCGATGTATACCCAGGGGGACGGCGGCTGGGTGAAGAATGCCGCCGAGGAGCCCAAGCTGGTCGAAACCATGCGCAAGGGCCAGAATCTTACGGTCAAAGGCACGTCCACCAAGGGGACCATCAGCACCGACGTTTATTCTCTCAAAGGCCTCTCCTCGGCGCTCGACCGGATCGCACAGGAATGCCGATGAATTTGCGCCGGCGATCCTGCGCGGGCCGTGGCGGCTCGTCTGCTCGCCTGAAGGGGACCTGCTTTGAATCACCGGCCTCGTCGCGGGCCCGGCGGCCGCGTATGTGAAGGGCGCGCCAGTAACCGGGGTGGCCCGAACCCGGCGCCGCCTGCTTCAACACGAGCGCAGTCCGCTCTATTATTCGGCGCCGCCTTTGCGGCACGGGATGTCATGAACATTAACCTTGAATCTGGAGCCCCGGTCATCCCCGGATTTGTCGAGAAGAAGCCGCTCGAGCGCTATGTGGATCCGGACCGGCCTTCGCTGGTGGGCCGGTCCCGTGCTGAGCTTGCGGCGGCGCTCGGGGAGCTTGGCGTGCCGCCAGGGCAGCGCAAGATGCGCGTCCGGCAAGTCTGGCACTGGCTCTATGTCCGCGGCGCGGCCTCGTTTGACGCGATGACCAGCATCTCCAAGGAGCTGCGCGTCGCGCTTGACAACAGGTTCACCCTGGCAAGGCCCGCGGTGACCGCCGAACAGGTTTCGCGCGACGGCACGCGAAAATGGCTGCTGCGGTTGCCCGGAGAAAATCCGAATGAGCGACCGCACGAAGTGGAATGCGTCTACATTCCGGAAACCGGGCGCGGGACGTTGTGCGTTTCGAGCCAGGTCGGCTGCACGCTCAATTGCACATTCTGCCATACCGGGACCCAGCGTTTGGTGCGCAATCTCACCGCAGGTGAAATCGTCGGCCAGATCATGCTCGCCCGCGATCGTCTCGGCGATTGGCCGGGCGGACGTCAGTCCGAAGGCGTTCCGACAGATGGCGGGCGGCTCGTTACCAACATCGTCATGATGGGAATGGGCGAACCGCTTTACAATTTCGAAGCCGTGCGCGACGCCCTGCTGGTGGTCGCCGACAACGAAGGCATTGCCATCTCCAAGCGTAAGATCACGGTGTCGACGTCGGGTGTGGTTCCCAACATCAGTCGAACCGGCGAAGAGATCGGTGTCATGCTGGCGGTTTCGCTGCATGCCGTGCGCAACGACCTGCGCAACGAGCTGGTGCCGCTCAACCGCAAATATCCGATCGAAGCGCTCCTGGATGCGTGCCGCCACTATCCGGGCCTGACCAATGCAAAGCGCATCACCTTCGAATACGTGATGCTCAAGGGCATCAACGATTCGCTTTCCGACGCCAAGGCCCTGGTGCGGCTGCTTGCCGGCATCCCGGCCAAGATTAATCTGATACCGTTCAACCCCTGGCCCGGCGCCCGCTATGAATGTTCGGACTGGGAGACGATAGAAAGGTTTTCCGAAGTCGTATTTAACGCCGGCTATTCGGCGCCGGTTCGCACCCCGCGCGGGCGCGATATCCTGGCGGCCTGCGGCCAGCTCAAGAGTGCGACCGAAAGGCTTTCGGCGCGCGAGCGGATGGCGCTGCGCGCCATGGCGATGACGGAATGAGCGGCATGGACGTGCTGATACGATTCCTTCTGCGCTTCATCCTCGTTCCGCTCGGGGCTGTGGCGGCGTTTGTCGCTGCGATGGGTGTTATCATCATCGCTCACCGCCATGCGCTGTTGGCGGTGCTTGACGCCGATCCGCAAACCCAACAGGATTATTTCATCACCCTTGCGTTCGCAGGTCCGTTGCTCGCAGCGCTGCTTTCCATCTCGGCGTTCTATATGCTGGTTCCGGCTGCGATCGGCGTGCTGATTTCAGAAGCGCTGGCAATCCGCTCTTTCCTGTTCCACGCCGCCAACGGCGGGCTTTCAGTGTGGCTCGGCTGGGCGCTGACGCAGGACATCCGCGACGAATATCGGTTTTTCGCCGAGCCCGGAATCCTGATAGCCGCGGGCTTTCTCGCGGGCCTCGCCTATTGGGTCGTATCTGGTTGGACGGCGGGGTTCTGGAAACCTGTCCGATCGCCACGACGGCCGATGCCGCAACCTTAGCGGGGCGCTGGCAAGCTGGCTCATCCGAGCCTGCCGCGCCTCACCCCCTATAAGCCGCCCGAGGACGTGCGGGCCGCAGCGGGCTTGGCGTTGATGGTATCGCCTGCTCTAAAACTGCCGCCGGCACGAACGCGTCGAGACCGGCTTTCCGTTCGCCAGCTTCGGCTGTCGCCAACCGCAACCGAAGGCCCAAAGCGGTCACAAATCCAGCACCAGCCGCACCGGGTCCTCCAGGCATTCCTTCACCCGCACCAGGAACGTCACCGCCTCGCGCCCGTCGACGATCCGGTGGTCGTAGGAGAGAGCAAGGTACATCATCGGCCGCGCCTCGATCGTGCCGGCCGCGACCACCGGCCGGTCCTCGATCTTGTGCATGCCGAGAATGCCGGACTGCGGCGCGTTGATAATCGGGGTCGACATCAGCGAGCCATAGATGCCGCCATTGGTAATGGTGAAGGTGCCGCCTTGCATCTCCTCGATCTTGAGCTGACCATCGCGCGCCCGCCGTCCGTAGCCGGCAATCTCCTTCTCGATGTCGCCCAGCGACTTGGCGTCGCAATCGCGCACCACCGGCACCACCAGCCCTCTCTCGGTCCCGACCGCAATGCCGATGTGATAGTAATTCTTGTAGATGATGTCGGCGCCGTCGATCTCCGCGTTGACGGCAGGAATTTCCTTGAGCGCCTGAACGCAGGCGCGCACGAAGAAACCCATGAAGCCGAGCTTTACGCCGTGCTTCTTCTCGAACAAATCCCGGTAATGGCTGCGCAGCGCCATCACCGCGCTCATGTCGACCTCGTTGAAGGTCGTCAGCATGGCGGCGGTATTTTGGGCGTCCTTGAGACGCCGCGCAATCGTCTGCCGCAGCCTCGTCATTCGCACGCGCTCTTCGCGCCCGGCGTCATCGACGGGTGACGGAACACGCACCTGAACGGCCTGAGCCGGCTGAGCAATCATGGTCGGCGCTGCCGCGGCACGTTCGATGGCGGCCAACATATCCCCTTTGGTGACGCGGCCATCCGGGCCCGTCCCTCGGACCGATTCGGGCGCGATGCCTGATTCTTCGCTCAGGCGGCGCACCGAGGGAGCAAGCGACATCGCAGCGCCCGCCTTCGCAGCCTGGGGCGGCGGAGCGGCTTGGGGCGGCGGAGCGGCTTGGGGCGGCGGAGCGGCTTGGGGCGGCGGAGCAGGAGCCGCTTTCGGGGG